>JAVECW010000161.1 GCA_030841285.1 Microbacteriaceae bacterium | reverse complement strand
TCCCCGACGGTGACAGTCTCAGTCAGGAGTCCCCAGTCGCTGCAGACAATGCCGTCGAAGCCAAAGCGCTCGCGCAGCAGGCCGGTGATGATCGACCTGTTGAAGTTGAAGCCGATCTCCTCGTGTTCGGTGCCGATGGGGATGCCGTAGTACGGCATCACCTGGCTCGCGCCCGCCTCGAACGCTGCCTCGAAGGGCTTCAAGTGGTACTCGAAGTTGGAACCGGGGTAGACCTGCGAGCGGCCGTTTGCGAAGTGGGGGTCTCTGCCGTCCTGTTGGGGACCGCCGCCGGGAAAATGCTTTGGCATCGTCGCCACGGAGTCCGGCCCGAGCGTCGCGCCCTGGAACCCACGGATGTACGCGACGCCCAGCCTCGACGTGAGCGCGGCATCCTCGCCGAACGTACCCGACTGCCGCGCCCAACGCGGCTCGGTCGCGAGGTCGACCTGCGGATGCAGCGCGACGCGCAGCCCCACCGCTGTATATTCCTGCCTCGCCATATCGCCGAACTTCTCGACGAGCGCCTCGTCACCGATCGCGCCGAACCCAAGGGGGTCCGGCCACTGTGAGAACGGTCCGGCAGGGGTGGTGCGGGAACCCACCGTGAACGAGTGGCACGGATCGGTCGAAAGCGTCACGGGAATGCCGAGACGTGTCGACGCCGCGAGTTCCTGCAGGCGGTTGTGCCACGCCGCCATCTGCGCGGCACTCGGGGTCGCCCCGAACAGATTGAAGTGGGTCATCTGCCGGCCGATGACCAGCTCCTCTGTCGACGGAATGTCGAACACGGGGTTCGCCTCGGCGAGCGCCCCACCCTCGCCGATCATGATCATCGTCTGGAAGAAGAGTCCAGCCTTCTCCCCGAGCGTCATCTGCGCGAGAAGGTTCTCGACGCGTTCGGCGATGGGAAGGGAGGCATCGCGGTATGCGTAGTCGACCGCACGAGTCGCAAAAGCGTTCGTCATGGCTTCTTCCCCCCATTAAGCAGACCTCGCAACGATACAACGAAAATAGACCGCTTGGTAACATTTGATCCGCGCGCACCCGCTAGTCTCGAGGACGGGGTGAGAGGGAAGGCGAGCAATGCGCATCGAGGGCACGCCCGCCCAGTACGCCAGCGGTGTTGCGCGGCGCGAGGAGATCCTCGACGCGGCGAGCGCGCTCTTCACCGAAGTGGGTTTCACCGGGGTTTCATTGCGTGACATCGCGTCGCGCGTGGGGATCTCACACCCCGGCCTGCTCCGGCATTTCGCGTCGAAGGATGCCATTCTGCTCGCGGTGCTGGATCGTCACGAGGGCGCGAACGCGGCGTGGTTTGAGCCAGGGCACATCGAGCCGTTCGCGGCGATGGCCGGCGAGGCCACGAGTCTGGTGCACCCCGCCCACGATCGCTTTACCGCTCGATACCGGCTGCAGCGGAGCGTGATGGCCGCGAGGTTCGCGTTGGAGAAGACCGCGGGCAGCATCGTGTTCGATATCACGCCCCGGGACGAGGGGATCCGGCTCATGGCGGCGTGGACCGGACTGCAACTCCAGTGGCTCTACGACCAGGAGGCCATCGATCTGGTCGGCAGCCTGAACGCACACCGCGCCTGGCTCACGGGGTCACCGCAAGAGCCGGTGCGTGCGATGGCACCGCCACTACTCGCGCCCGCGGCCGAGGCCCCGCCGGAGGCCGTCGGCTATGCGCCCGGACGCGCCCGGCGCACCCGGATCATCGACGACGCGACGGCGTTGTTCGCGGCTGGAGGCTTCTATGGCACGAGCCTGCGGAGCATCGCCGAGATGGTCGGAATTTCCAAGTCGACCCTGCTGCACCACTTTGCGTCAAAGGAAGAGCTGCTCATCGCCACGCTTCAGCGCAGGGACGAGCTCTTCACGGCCACCCGGCCGACCTGGGACGATTCGGGCCTCGATCACCTGCAGAACGTGATTGCGACCGCGAGGGCGAGGGCCGCACATCCCGGCATGACGGAGCTCTATTGCGTACTCAGTAGCGAGGGTTCGAGGCCGGGGCATCCGGCCCACGAGTTCTTTCGCTCGCGCTACCGGGTCGGCCGGGCGTATGGGACGCACGTCTTCACCAAGCTGCAGGACGAGGGGCTCATCTCCGCCAATCTCGACCCGTCGCGCGAATCCACCTGGTTCTTCGCGCTGTGGGACGGCCTGCAGGTCCAGTGGCTTTATGATCCGACCGCGTTCGACATCGCCGACCAGTTGCAAGCGCATGCCGACCAGTTGCTTACGCCGGCGTAGACCCGACCACCGACAGCAACGCGTCGCCGTACGCCTCGAGCTTCTTCGCACCGATGCCCGTGATGCCGTCGAGGTCCGCGGTCGAGGCGGGGCGCTCGGTCGCGACGGCGCGCAGGGTCGCATCGCCGAACACGATGTATGCCGGCACGCCCTGGTCACGCGCGGTCTCTGCCCGCCAGGCGCGCAGCGCCTCGAACAGCGAAACGGCGGACTCTGGGAGGTCGCCACTCGCTGTTGCCCTCCTCACCGACCTGGCTGCGCGCCCGGTGGCCGGCCGATCCGGTTCGCGGCGCAGCACAACGGTGCGCCCGCCGGTCAGAACCTCCGTGCTCGACTCCGTGATGGAGAGCGTGCCGTACTCGCCTTCCGTGCGGAGGAGTTCCTGTGCGAGCAGTTGCCGAACGACCCCACGCCACTGGCTCTCGCTGAGGTCGCCCCCGATTCCCCAGGTGGAGAGCGTGTCGTGACCGTACTGGGCGACGCGTGGTGTCTGCTTTCCGCGCAGGATGTCGACGAGATGCCCGGCGCCAAAGCGCTGGTTGCGTTCCCGGTGCAAGCGCACGACCGTTGAGAGCAACTTCTGCGCGGCGACCGTGCCGTCCCAGCTCTCGGGCGGCGTGAGACAGGTGTCGCAGTTGCCGCACCGCTCGGATGCCTGCCCGAAGTATCCGAGCAGGTTCACCCGCCGACACTGCACGGTCTCGCACAGGGCGAGCATGGCATCCAGATGCGTGGCGAGCTTGCGCCGGTGCGCAACGTCTCCCGGGGATTCGTCGATCATCCGCCGCTGCTGCACGACATCGTGCAGGCCATAGGCAAGCCACGCCGTCGACGGCAACCCGTCTCGACCCGCTCGCCCAGTCTCCTGGTAGTAGCCCTCCACGGACTTGGGCAGGTCGATGTGGGCGACGAAGCGCACATCCGGCTTATCGATTCCCATGCCGAATGCGATCGTGGCAACGACGATGACACCATCTTCGCGCAGGAAGCGCGATTGCGTGGCCGCGCGCGACGCGGCATCCATCCCCGCGTGGTACGGCAGCGCTTTCAGGCCGCGGGCGCTCAGGAACTCGGCTGTCTTGTCGACGGTGTTGCGGGAGAGGCCGTAGACGATGCCGGCGTCGTCGGCGTGCTCCGTGGTGATGAAGTCGAGCAGCTGCTTGCGAACCTCGACCTTGGGCACGATCCGGTACTGGATGTTCGGCCGGTCGAAGTTCGCGACGAAGTGCCGCGCGCCTTCGAGCTGAAGCCGAGACGTGATCTCCTTGTGCGTCGCCTCCGTCGCCGTCGCGGTGAGGGCGATGCGTGGGATGCCCGGCCACCGATCCGCGAGCTCGGAAAGCGCGAGGTAGTCAGGGCGGAAGTCGTGTCCCCATTGCGACACGCAATGCGCCTCGTCGATCGCGAAGAGCGCGATCGTGCCGCGGGCGAGGAAGCGCTTGGTCGCCTCGGACGACAGCCGCTCCGGCGCGACGTAGAGCAGGTCGAGGTCACCGGCGAGGTACGCGCGCTCGACGGCGGAGCGGGATGCCGCATCCTGCGTCGAATTGAGGAATGCCGCCTTGACTCCCACCGCGGTGAGGGCATCGACCTGGTCCTGCATGAGCGCGATCAGGGGCGAGATGACGATCCCCGTGCCCTCACGGACGAGCGCCGGGATCTGGTAGCACAGACTCTTGCCGCCGCCGGTCGGCATCAGCACGACCGCGTCGCCCCCGCCGACGAGTTGGTCGATGATCTCGGCCTGATCGCCGCGGAACGACTCGTAGCCGAACACCGCGTGCAGGGCCTCGGCCGGAGTCGCGAACTTGGCTGTCGCCGCGTGCCTGATCGTCGCAGCAGCGACGGGGGCAACGGATGCCGGCTGGCCGCCGGACCGCTCGTCGGGCGCGTACGCGTCGGCCGGCGCGGGCGCACCCTGCCAGTCGTCGTCGGGGTACGGCGGCTCGAACTCGTCCGGTGGCGGGGGCACCAGGTCGTCTGGCTCCCAGGGTAGTTCTGCGCTCCAGCTCACTCGCCGATTGTATCCGCCACCCCCGATTAGGCTGAGTTCACACAGACTCTTGGGGAGAAGCATGGCCACACGATGGGCGAGATTCGCTCGTGGGTGGCTCGCGGCCGGATTCGCGATGTTTGTGGCCGCCCTCTTCCACGTCGCTACGGGCGGTGACACCCCAAGCACGATCGGTGTGGTCCTCGCGCTCGCGTTCTCCGGGATCGCCTGCATCGCCCTTGCCGGCAAGCGCCTCTCCCTGTGGCGGCTGGCCGTCTCGGTCGCGCTCAGCCAGTTCCTGTTCCACGCGCTCTTCGGGCTCGGCGCCGGCACGGGAGCCGGCACGGGAGCCTCGTCGAGCACTGCCCACACGATGATGATGCACGTCGACGTCGCCACCCTCGTCGGTCACGGTGCCACGTCCACCCCCTCGATGCCCCCCACGGACCCCTGGATGTGGGTGGGCCACGCAACTGCCGCACTCGTCACGATCGCTGCCCTGCGCTACGGCGAACTCGCGTTCTGGAGCCTCTACCGAACGGCGCGCATCGGCCTCTCGCGTCTGGTGCTGGCACCGGTGCCGGTCCCGCTCGACACCGCCCTTCCCGCTCCGGTCGCTTCGCGTGTCGCCGTCGTGCGCGACCTCGGCGTTCTCATCGGGCGAATGCGTCACCGCGGCCCACCCGCGATCCTCTCCTTCGCTTAAATGCACCACGGCTAGCTTGCTTGCGGCGAGCGCGGCCGCGGTGACGGCCGCCCACGCAGGCGAGCCATTCACATTCATCTTCGAATTCAGGCTGCGCGGCATCCGCCGGCCATGGAAAAGGAACAGCAATGAAGAGACCACTCATCGGCGCGACTGCCACCCTCGGCGTTGCCGCCATGCTCGCACTCGCCGCACCGCTTGCCGCGAGCGCGCACGTGCACGTCACTCCGGGCCAGGCCGCCGCAGGCAGCTCCACCACCCTCACCTTCACAGTGCCGAACGAGTCGGCAACGGCCGGCACCGTCAAGGTCGAGTTCGATTTCCCGACAGCGACCCCGTTCACCTCGGTGACGTACCAGCCACTTCCCGGCTGGACCGCCGCGGTTGTCACCGAAACGCTCCCCAAGCCCGTCGTCATCGGCGGGACAACGGTGACGGAGGCGCCTACCAAGATCGTCTGGACTGCGAACGCCGGCATGCAAATCACCGAAGGGCAGTTCCAGCAGTTCGTCGTGTCCGTTGGCCCGGTGCCGAACACGGGCAGCGTCGAGCTTCCCGCACACCAGACATATTCAGACGGCACTGTCGTCAACTGGGACGAGAAGACGCCGGCCACCGGTGTGGAGCCGGAGAATCCCGCGCCCACGCTGTACATCAACGATGCGGCCCCCGTGACCGACACCGCGGGTGCGACGGTGACGCCGTCCAGCGCGCCGAGCGCGGCGAGCGCCGCCGCGAATGCGACCCTTGCCACCATCCTCAGCCTCGCGTCGCTCGCCGTCGGCGCGATCGCGCTTGTGGTCGGGCTCGTCGTCGCCCTGCGTCGTCGCTCACTCGGCACCGCCAAGGAAGGGAAGTAGCAATGCTGGGGTCAGCGCTCCCGCTCCATCAAGATCGCCACAGCCGGCCTCTCGCAGCCCGATGGTTCGCTGCAGTGGCGTTTGCCGTCACCGCGGCCGCGCTGTCGTTGGCCCCGGCAGCTTCCGCATCGGCTCACGACTTCCTGATCGGCAGTAGTCCCGCCGCCAATTCGGTGCAGGCGACGCCGCTCTCCGAGGTCACCCTCACCTTCAATGACATCGTGCTCAACATTGGCGGCTCGTCATCGATCGTGCAGGTGACGGATGCGTCCGGCGCGCACTTCGAGACGGGTTGCGCGACGACCATCGATCGCACCGTCTCGGTGCCGACCGCCCTCGGCCGGCCGGGCACGTACACCGTCACCTACCAAGTCGTCTCGGCCGACGGGCACACGGTCTCGAGCACCTTCACCTTCGACTATCAGCCGCCGCCAGGCACGACGGCGGCAA
>JAVECW010000128.1 GCA_030841285.1 Microbacteriaceae bacterium | reverse complement strand
CCGAAGAGGGCGACTCCGACGCTGTAGTCGTCTTCGGCGACGAGAGCCTCGGCCACGTCGATGGGGTTCGCGTCCGCACACCAGGCGGGTACCGCATCCGCGAGTTCGATCATGAACTCGACGACCTCTCGCGCGACCGCGCGGTCGAGGAATCTGCCGGGCGCTGCAAGCGGCGCTCCCTTCTGCGCGAGGAGAGTGGCGAAGGTGCTGAACGTGTCGACGGGTTTGTACGGCCAGAGCACAACGCCCGTGCGTGCCAGGCGTATGGCATCGGACCAGAAGATGGGCGCGCCGTCGGCCCGATCGGGGCGGAATGCGCTGACCTGCGCTGCGGCGTCGACGCCGAGTGCCCACTGGCTGCCGCGATACCAGTAGGACGCATGTGACGCGCCGACGCTCTCGCGAGCGAGTTCGTCCAGCCCAGGGATGCCGTCGAGCGGCAAGAGCGCGTGGGCCTCGACGGCGTCGGGAACGTGTGGGTGGTCGATGACCAAGATGTCGAACCCCGCCGCGAAGTCGGCGACGTGCTGGTCGCCGAAGGCGAGGAGGGAGCGCGCCTCCCATTCGATCGTGACGCCGTGCTGCTCGATAAGGAGCGGGTTCGATTCGAGCAGTCCCCCAACGCCGCGAGGGTGGTCCCAGGTCATTCCCCTGAGGACCACGGGTGTGCTGCTCGACGGCGCCGTCATGCTGCCAACTCTAAGTAAATCGATTTACCATGTCAAGAGCACACTCGCCATTCACAAAATCCTGTGCCGATCCCAGACCTCGCGGAGCGATTCGCCCGCAAGGAGCTCCTCCAGCACGGTGGACTCGCGAGACGCCCGAAGTCGAGCGATCGCGAGCACCTCGAGCTCCCGCTCGCGCGGAACGACCACGACGCCGTCGTCGTCGGCCATCACGAGGTCACCGTTGGCGATCTCGACGCCGCCGATCGTCACGCGCTCGCGCGTCGTGGCGATCGCCATGCGCCGTCGGTAGTCGATCGGGCGACGCGATCGCGAGAAGGCGGGGAATCGGAGGTCCGCGATCCTGTCGGTGTCTCGCAGATTACCGTCCGTCACGACACCCACCGCTCCCGCCCCGATCGCGGCCGCACTGAACAGCTCGCCCCAGAACGCGGATGCCTCGCTCTCCCCCGTTGCGATGACCACGAGCTCCCCGCGCTCGAGCCCGTCGATGAACTCGATCGCCTGGCGGTAAGGATCCTCCGGCTCGTCATCCTCATTGGGAACGAAACTCGCCGTGGCGGCGCGCCCGAACGCGCGCGACCCGGCGACCACCGGCGCGAGCCGCGACCCGAGCACCTGCAACCGCAGGCCGCACTCGTCGAGCGCGTCGCTGAGGATTGCCGCGGTGAGTCGCTCGTCGCCCGCCTCTGCTTGGAATGCGCCCATCAGTCGAGATGGAACACTTCTGGGATCTCTTTCCACCATTCACCCTCGGCCCGATCCGCGACGGGCCGCTGCATCGGCTCGCAGATGGCCCACCACTCCTTCGTCGTGGGGTCCGCCGCCATCGCCGCCATGTCGGCGTCGTAGTCGTCGCCGACGTATTCGAGGTAGGAGAACAACAGTTCGCCATAGCGGTAAATCGAGTAGTTGGTGATGTTGCTCGCACTCAGGCGCGCGAGCACGCCCGGCCACGCGTCCGCGTGTAGCGCCTCGTACTGCTCGATGTTCTCGGGCGCGATTCCGATGACCGATGCGATTCGTTTCACTGCTTTCCTTTTTGTCAGGCGGCCAGCGCCGCGGCGGTGAGGGTCACAATACTTCCACCGTTGCGTTGTCGATGGCGTCCCAGTCGTAGACTGCGCCCAGACCGGGACGCTTCGGTGCGTACGCGTAGCCGTCGGCGATGTCGAGCCCCTCCGCCAGGCCGAACGAGAAGTCCTCGATCGGGTAGAGGAGTTCGAGCCACGCGGTATTCGATATGGCCAGGGATGTGTGCAGGTTTGCGAGCTCAAGCGGGTGGTACACGGCGGTGTGCACCTCGCATGACATTCCGAACGCCTCGGCCAGGTGGGCGGTCTTGAGCGACGAGGTGACCCCGCCCCGCCATGACGGATCAGTACGCACGATGTCCACGGCACCGCTCGCGATGAATTGTGCCGTGAGGTGACTACCCCCGGCAATGGTTTCGGTGCCCGCGATGGGAATGTCGAGCTTCTGCGTCAGCTTCTTGAGCGACTCGAAGTCGTAGTCGTACACCGGTTCCTCGAACCACAGGTAGCCAAGCGATTCGAGAAACCTGCCGACGCGCAGCGCCTCCTCGAAGGTGTGCGTGGCGACCGGGTCGGCCATCAACGGAAAGTCGGTGCCGACCGCCTCCCGGACCGCGGCATAGATCTCCATGTCGACGGAGGCCGGCCCAGGAGGGTGGACTTTGTAACCGCGGAAGCCTCGTGCCCGAACCTCCGTGGCCTGGGCGGCGTATTCCTCGGGAGTCGCCAGGAACATCGAGCTTACGTATACCGCTCGCTTCTCGGCGGCCGTGCCGACGAGCTCGTGGATCGGAAGGCCGGCACGGATGCCTGCGATATCCCAAGAGGCGATGTCAAAGGGGCCGTACGCGTAGATCGGCGAGTGGTTCCAGCGCCGGTCGAACCAGCGGAACTCACGCGCGTTCTGCTCGCGCGCCATCGGGTTTCGACCTAGGAAGAAGGGCCGAACCTGCGCGAACGCGCGGGCCGTGATGCGTGAGTCGAGCCCTCCGGAGCCGAACGATACGCCCGTGATCCCCTCATCCGTTTTCATCGAGATGACGACAACATCCGGTGCCGTGCCCCCACGCAGCTGGGCCGCGTCAACCGCGTCTCCCAACCGCGCCGGGCTGCAGGCTCGAATCTCAATCTCTGTGATCTTCATCGATTAGTCCTCAGGCTCTACGGGCATCCCGAGCTCCGTCCGTCACGCAGCGAGCGCTGCGGCTAGCGCGGGTGGCGGGCCGTCGACCCATGCCTCTTCAAAACCGACGCCGGCAAGTGTCGGTGCATGCACGTTGCCGGAGGCATCGACCTCGGCGGGTCGTCGCACCGGGTTCGAGTCGATGAGCGACTCGTAATACGTGGTGTTACTGATCGACATGCACAGGTGGCGGTTCGCGACACCGGGGCCGTGGACCTCCGCCCGCAGAAGGAAGGCGTCGGCGAGGTGCGCAGTTCGCATGGCGCCCGTGAAACCGCCCCGGAGTCCCGTGCTCGTGCGCACGGCAGCGGCGCATCCCGCGGCGATGAAGTCGGCCGTCTTCATGTGCGCACCCTCGGCGACCTCCGCCACAATGAGCGGCACGTCCACGCGCTCGGCGAGCCGTTTGTACGCCGTGACGCTGAACTCGCGCATCGGCTCCTCGTACCAGAGGTAGTCCGCCGCGCTGAGAGCCTTGCCGAGGTAGGTCGCGTCGAGCAGGTCGAATCCGGCGGAGCCGTCGTACATGAGCGGGATGTCTGGGCCGACGTGCTCGCGCAAGGCCTCTGCGAGCCGGGCGTCCTTGTGAGCGTCGCCCCATGCGTGCAACTTGATCGCGGGGAAACCGAGCTCGAGGCATTGGTCGGCCACGTCGAGGTATTCCTCGATGGAACCGAAGGTGACCGTGGATGCGTAGGCCGGCAGTGATTCGCGGAAGGAGCCGAGCAGCTGGTAGACGGGGAGCCCGACCGCCTTACCTGCGAGGTCCCACAAGGCGACATCGACAACGCCCTGCACGAAGATCGGGAAGCGGTCGATGCGGTCGAGTTCCCAGATGCGGTCCCAAAGGTACTCGCGGGCGACCGGGTCGCGGCCAAGCAGCTCCGCGCGGATGCGGCGGTCGACGACATCCTGCAGCATCGCGCCGCGAAGAGCGAAGGCCAGGCCTGTGACGCCCGCGTCGGTGCGGATGACCAGCCACGCACCGTCCGCCTCAGGTTCCGAGCCTGGGAGGCCTGCCCGCCAGACAAACGGCGGATCGTACGCGGGCACTCTCACCCTGACGACCTCAACGGCGGTGATGATCACGTGACGCTCGCTTTCTGTGGTCGTGGTGCGTCAGACCGGATCAGTTCCGCCGATGCGAGGTCACTCCAGAGGGCGTCGGGGATCGGAACGTCGAAGAGGGCGGCGTTGCGCAGCACCTGCTCCGCCGATCGCGCTCCCGTGCAGACGGTCGCGACGGCCGGATGCCCGAGCGTGAACTGCAGGGCGGCCGCCGGCAGCGAGACGCCGTGGGCCTCGCACACATCCGCGATCGCGTTCGCGCGAGCGAGGATCTCGGCGGGCACCGGCGCGTAGTTGTAGGTGGTTTGCGCGCCGGGCCGGTCACGCGCGAGCAACCCGGAATTGAATACCGCCGCCGCCACGACGGAGACGTCTCGGGCGGATGCGGCCGGCAGCAGGTCGTCGAGAGGCCCCTGCTCGAGCAGGGTGTATCTACCCGCGCACATCACGACGTCGAGGTCGGTGTTGAGCACGAACTCGGCGAGCATTGCGCTCTGGTTCATGCCGGCGCCGTATGACGCGATTATCCCCTGCCGCCGCAGCTCGTCGAGCGCGGGGAACGACTCGTCGAGCGCCTCACGGTAAAAGTCATCGGGGTCGTGCACAAATACGATGTCGATCCGGTCAAGACCGAGCCGGTCGAGGCTCTCGTCGAGGGACCGCCGGATGCCGTCGCCGCTGTAATCGCGTCGGCGCATGAGCGGGGACCGCACGTCGAACCCCTCGTCGTCGGCCTGCGCCCCGAGCGGGTTCTCGACCAGGAGGCGCCCGACCTTGGTGGAGAGGATGAACTCGTCCCGGGGCTTTGTCGAGAGAAACGCCCCGAGTCGCCGCTCGCCCAGTCCCAGCCCGTAGTGTGGCGCCGCATCGAAGTAGCGCACGCCGGCGGACCAGGCGGCCTCGAGAGCGTCGACGGCCACGTCATCCGCGACCTCGTGACCGAGGTTGGCCAGCGGCGCGACGCCGAACCCGTAGGAGCCAACGCGCAGGCCGCTCCGCCCGAGCGCACGGGCCGACGCGTTGCCGACCGAGCTCACGGCTTGCTCCGCGTGGCCCAGCCCGAACCGCCCGGGTACTCCCACTCGCCGATCGACGACACCAGCATCTCCGCCCCGGCGCCGGGCGCGGTGGGAGCACGGTAGCGACCGCCGACCACCGAAGCGGGGGTCACGAAATGCTCGTGGAGGTGGTCAGCGAACTCGATCATCCGCCCCTCCAAGCTGCCCGAGACGGCAACGTAGTCGAACATCGCCAAGTGCTGCACGGTCTCGCACAGCCCAACGCCGCCCGCGTGCGGTGCGACCGGGATGCCGAACTTGGCCGCGAGCAGCAGGATCGAGATGTTCTCGTTGACTCCACCCACCCTGCAGGCGTCCATTTGCAGTATTTCCAGCGACTTCGCCTGCAGCATCTGCTTGAAGATGACCCGGTTCTGTACGTGCTCACCCGTCGCGACCGGCATCGGGGCGAGCCGGCGTGCGATCTCGGCGTGGCCCAGCACGTCGTCGGGGCTGGTCGGCTCCTCGATCCAGGCGATGTCGAACTCGGCGAGCTGGCTCATCCACTCCACAGCCTCGTCGACATCCCAGCGCTGGTTGGCGTCCACGGCGATGCGGATGTCTGGGCCGACCGTGCGGCGGGCGAGCGCGAGGCGACGCCTGTCGTCCTCGATGTCGGCTCCGACCTTCAGCTTGATCTGCGTGAAGCCGTCTGCCACGGCCTCGCGGGCCAGCCGCTCCAGCTTCTCGTCGCTGTAGCCGAGCCAGCCGGGTCCCGTCGTGTATGCGGGGTACCCATTCTCGAGCAGGCGACGTTGGCGTACATCCGCCCCGTCCTGGCCGCGTCGCAGGATGTCGAGCGCCTCGTCTCGCGTGAGCGCGTCACTGAGGTAGCGCAGGTCGATGAGGTCGACGATTTCCTCGGGCGTGAGCGATGCGAGATGCTGCCACAGCGGCTGGCCCGCCCTCTTCGCGCGCAGGTCCCAGAGCGCGTTGATGACCGCCCCGATCGCCATGTGGATGACGCCCTTCTCCGGCCCGAGCCAGCGCAGTTGCGAATCGTGAAGCATCTCGCGCCAGGTGGCACCCATGTCAGCCAGTAGTTCCTCGACATCACGACCGACGAAACGCGACGCAAGCACCTCGATGGCGTTCGCTTCGATGTCATTGCCGCGCCCGATCGTGAACACGAAACCCGCCCCGGCCAAGCCGTCGTCGCTATCCGTCTCGACCTGAAGGTAGGCGGCCGAGTAGTCCGGGTCGGGGTTCATCGCGTCTGAGCCGTCGAGAAAGATCGAAGTCGGGAAGCGGATATCGAGGGTGCGGATACTGGTGATGGTGCTCATACTTCTCCTCCGACGCGGCGCGCCATTGTGGGTAGAACGGTCAGCTCTTGACCGAGCCGGCGAGTACGCCACGGACCAGCAGACGGGACGAGATCAGGAAGACGATCAGAATCGGGATGGCGAGCAGCAGCCCGGCGAGTGCGATCTCGGGTCGCCCGATCACACTCTGCTGGGCCCCGTTGCCGGGGTTGAGCGCCGGCGTCGAGCTGAAGAGCACGCCGAGCCCGACGGGCAGCGTGAAATTCTCCGCCGAGCCGAGCAGCACGTATGGCAGGAAGTAGTTCACCCACGAGGCGCTGAAGCTGAAAAAGGCGAGCATTCCGAAGAGACCCTTGGAGAGCGGCAGCGCGATGCGCCAGAGCGTGGCGAACTCGCTCGCGCCATCCATCCTCGCCGCCTCATAGATGTCCTTCGGAATCGACGTCGAGAAGTAGATGTAGGCGAGAAAGACGCCGAACGGATAGAACGAGCTCGTCAGGATCACCGCGGCCGGGGTGTCGAACAGTTGCGCGTTCGAGATCTCGATGAACAGCGGCAGCACGAGGGCGACCGGCGGGATGATCATCGCGACGAGCGTGATGATCAGGAGCGTGCGTTTGAGCGGGATCGCCGTGGCGGCGAGCGCGTAACCGGCGAGCACCGCTGTGATGCAGGAGATCGCGACGATCGCGACCGTGTACAGCACGGAGTTGACGAGCCACTGCACGATGACGCCGTTCTGGAAGGTCAGCAGGTGGTTCCACGCCTCGCCATAGTTGGCGAAGGTGCCGAAGGAGAACGGCGGTTCGTTGTTGAGCTGCTCGGCGGTCTTCGAGGGGGCGATGAGCAGCCAGATCATGGGGATGATACTGAGCAGGCCGTAGACCAGCAGCACGATCCACACACCGGTGCGGCCGACGGTGCCCCCCACGCTGCGCTTCTTGGGCGCGTGGGTCTTCACGGCGGTGCGACCTGAGATGGTCGCCGGGTCCAGGGCTGATGTGGTCATTTTTCCTTCACTCCTGCGCCCTCGAAGAAGTCCGTCTTGAAGATCACGAAGACAGCACCGATCACACACACGATGAGAAGCATGAGCGACAGCGCGGCCGCCCCGCCGAGATTGTTGGACTGGAACGCGAAGCTGTAGCTCAGCTGGTTGAGCGACCAGTTTGACGCGAGTCCCGGATACACCGACGACGAGATCAGCTGCGGCTCGACGAACACCTGCAACCCGGCCGCGAACACGAGGATGCCCATGTAGACGACGTACTTCTGGATGAGCGGCAGCTTGATGCGCCAGCCGATCTGCCAGGCGTTCGCGCCGTCGATGCGCGCGGCCTCGAGGATGTCGTCGGAGATCGACTGCAGCGAACCGTACTGCACCACGATCCAGTTGCCCGCGCCGGTGAAGAACGCCATGAGTGCGAAGATCCAGGCCAGGTTCGGTGCCCGCCAGATCTGGCCGCCCTGGGTGATGCCGAGGGCGTGGAGGACGTCCTTGTATGGGCTGAGGGTCGGCTCGAGCAGGAAGTACCAGACCAGCACAGCTGTCGCGCCGGTCAGCGACGCGGGAACGATGTACGCGAGCCGGAGCGGGACGTTCCAGCGGCCCTGAACAGTGTCGAGCAGCAGCGACATCAGTGCGACGACGATGAGCATAGAGGGCACGTAAAGCAGCAGGAACACGCCGACGTTGCCGAGCGCTGGCAAGAAGCGGAAGTCCTGAAGCGCCTGGAGGTAGTTGAGAGGACCGCCGCCCGGGTTGATGACCGACGGTTCAAGCGAGGTGATCGCCGCGACGATGACCGGGACGATGCCGAAGGCGATGAGCAACACCAGATACGGTGCGATCATGACGCTCCCGGCGAGGAGACTCTTCCTGCTTGATCGTGAACGCGACACTGCGACCCTTTCGTTGTGACCAAACTATGCGACGCCGGGGAGCATTGTCGCCTCCCCGGCGCCGCACAGCCGTGTTACTTGGTGAGCACCTTATACCCGGATGACGGAGCGAGCTTCTGCAGCGACGTCGCGTAGTCGTCCAGAGCGGTCTTCAACGACTTGCCGCCGTTGATGTCCGCCTGCAGCACCGCGCCGATCTGAGCCACGAACGCGAACCGCACGGGCCGGTCGACCTGCGAGATGTTGTTCGCCCCTGCCGCCATCGCGGGGTAAGGGTTGCTGGCGTAGTACGGGTCGGTCGAGATCCGCTTCTCCCAGAGCTTGTTCGCCGGGCCGTATGCCGGGAACGTGGGGGTCGTGGTCGCGGTCGCCATTGCGTCCGATGTGGTCAGCCACACGGCTGCGTCGGCCGCAGCCTGTGGGTACTTCGAGTGAGCGGAGACAGTGAAGACGCCGCCGCCGTACGCTCCCGACTTGTTGTCGGATCCGGTGCCCCATGCGGGCATCGGCGCGGCGGCGATCTCACCGGCGGGAACACCCCACGAGTCGGTCGGCTTGATCACGAAGTCACCGAACCACGATGGGCCGATCGTCATCGCGACCTTGTCCTTCTTCGCGACATCCGCGATGAAACCGGCGTCGAAGCTGGAGCGCTTGTCCACGACACCCGCGTCGAGCAGTGGCTGAACGAGCTGCGCGACCCTGGTGCACTTGGGGTCGTCAGGCGCGATGCGCACCGTGTTCTTCGTGGGAACGGCCGCGAGCGGGCATTCACTCGACTGCACGAACGACGCGTAGTAGTTCTGGTCGCCAATCGCGCCGGCCGAGTATCCGGTGCCCTTCAGCTTCATCGCTGTGTCCGCGAACTCCTGCATGGTCTTCGGCACCGTGAGGTTCAGGTCCTTGAAGATCTTGGTGTTGTACCAGAGCACGGTGTTGGCGAGGTCGTTCTTGAGGCAGTAATACTTGCCGTCGAACTTGCAGTCGCTGTTGCCCTGGCCGAATCCGTCGAAAACCTTCTTCGATACGAGGTTGGTGAGGTCGGCGGCGTAGCCGTTGCTCGGGTCGAGGAACTGCGCGGTGTCGGCCGCAGCGCCGAAGATCACGTCGGGCCAGCCGCTCTTCGTGCGGTTGTGCAGGGCGATTTTCGTCTGCGCGTCGGCCTGGGCGATGACCTCGATCTTGATGGTCTCCTTGCCCGCCATGAGCTTCTGATACATCGTCGCCTGGGGCACTCGGGGCGTGTCCACCCAGAGCAGGAGGGTCGGTTTGCCGCCGGATGACCCGTTCGCCATCGAACACGCTGTAAGGCCCAGACTCAAAGCCATTACCGCAACGAGCGCCACTGCTAGTCGTTTCATTGGTGCTTCCTCTCGTGCCGTGAAGGAACGAAAGAAAGCATCTTCGCTCCAGTGCCAGTCATGCTACATGATTTTGAGGAATCCTATATAGTATTTTGTTGCGGCTCCCGTCGACTCGCCCGGACAAGCGCGAGGCGTTATGGGAGCCGGTAACGTCCCTCAACGGAGAGAGCGCTATGTCCGAAGAATTCACCGGCCTCACAGCCGTTGTCACCGGGGCCGGCTCCGGCATCGGCCTGGCCACTGCCCGGACGTTCACAGCGGCGGGTGCGCGCGTATTCGGCCTCGACATCAATGTCGGGGCAATGGATGGCGTTGCCGAGTGGATTCCGTGCGACGTCGGCTCGACCGACTCCGTAACTACCGCCTTCATAACGCTGGCCGCGCGCGTGGACGCTCTCGATATCCTCGTCAACAACGCCGGGATCGGCGCCGTCGGCAGCGTCGAGGTCGCCACCGACGAGGAGTGGGCGCGCGTGCTGAACATCAACGTGGCTGGCATCGCCCGTGTGACGAAGGCCGCGCTACCCATGCTGCGCCGGAGCGCAGCGGCATCCATCGTGAATACCTGCTCGATCGCCGCGACTGCGGGCCTCCCGCAGCGGGCAATTTACTCAGCGAGCAAAGGGGCCGTGCAGTCACTCACGCTTGCGATGGCCGCAGACCTCATTCACGAGCACATTCGCGTCAACGGCGTCAATCCCGGGACGGCCGACACACCATGGGTGGCACGCCTGCTCAATCTCGCCGCGGACCCGTTGGCAGAGCGTGCTGCGCTCGAACATCGCCAGCCGAGTGGCCGCCTTGTCACCGCAGAAGAGGTTGCGAGCGCGATCAAATTCCTCGCGAGTCCCGAGCAGCTCTCCACCACGGGCGCAATGCTCGCCGTCGACGGCGGCATGTACGGGCTACGGGTCGCCGCCCGATAGCTGCAGCGCGCGCCCACCCCGTTGAATACGATGACCGCGATTATGCGGAGTTTCGGCCGGCCGGTCGAGCGGAAGGACAAAGAGCGATGGCGAAGGATTCAACCCGTCGAGTGAGAACCCTGCCGAGGCGCGTCGCGCTTGCCGACGGCACGTATGACGCGATCAAGGCCATGATCCTCGACCACGAGATTTCGCCGGGCGAACATATTGGAATGGACGAGCTCTCGCGGGATTTGTTGGTCTCGCAAACCCCCGTACGGGAAGCACTCGCGCGGCTCGAGGCCGACGGCCTGGTGACCAAGATCCCACTGCGCGGTTACGAGGCGACCGAGCTCCTCTCGGTGCGCCAGTTCGACGAACTGTTCCAGTTCCGGGCCCTCATCGAGCCATGGGCCGCATCTGAGGCGTCACGCCGAAGCACGCGTCGCGAGATCGAGGCCCTTGAGGGCGAACTCGAGCGTGCCGAGCACATCTCGCGCACCGGGTCCGCCTCGACCTACCCGGAGTTCGTCGAGCATGACACACGATTCCACGCGCTCGTCGCCCGAGCATCCGGCAACGCTTTCGTGGAGGAGGCATTCATCCGCACGCACTGCCATATGCACCTGTTCCGCGTCTATAAGGCCAGCCTCACCATCAAAGAGCATGAGGCGTCCGAGGGCGAGTTCGTACAGAACATGTTCGCCGAGTACTACCAGGGCGACAAGCGACCGCTGGCTCTCTCCGAACACGTCGAGATCGCGGCGGCCATCGCTGCCGGCGACGGGACGAGAACTCGTGCGCTTATGCTCCACCATATCGAGTCGTCACGGCGGCGCTTCATCCCGGTCGTCGAGGCGCTCAACGCGAGGGGATGACGAAGCGCGCTACTCCAGCGGCAGGCAGTCAGTCGAGCTGGCGTGGGAGGATGATCGGGGCCCAATCCTCGCGACGTGACCACGGGGTCTCGTAGCTCGGCTGGTTGACATAGCGTTCCATCGTGATACGGATGCTTGCACCGGCGCCCGGCCCGAGTTCGACCTCGAGCCACTTTCCACCGACCGGAGTGGGTTCGCCTCCACCGACGGACACCGAGCCGAACCTGTGCTCCCCGAATGATCCGGCCTGCACGACGACCGTGCGCGTGGAGGCCAGGTCGACATTGACGAGTTCGAGTTCGACGAAGTCGGGCTCGATGGTGTGCACGAGGGCGGCCACGCCATCCGGAAGCCCCGACCGTTTCGCCACAGCGTCGTAATACCGTACGGTCGCATGCTGCAGGCCGCCGTGTGAGATGTGCATCGGCGCACCCCACATGAGCTGTACCAGCGACTCGAAGTAGACGGGGTTGAATTCCTGCCAGATGTGGATGGCATAGCCGTCGATCTGCAGGTCAGGCGCCTCGGTGTGCCCCTCGATGTGATGGATGCTGCCGAAACCGGCCGGGTCACCATCATCCGAGCGCATGCGCCGAAGTTGCTGCTCGATGAGGGCGATGTTCGCCTCGAGCGCTCGCTCCGGGAAGCCAGGGTTCGCGCCGGTCACATACTCGTACCAGGCCAGCGTGTTGACGTTGAAGTGCTTCGCCGACAAGGGGACGGTCGGATACCGTACATCCGACCAGTCCGCGCCGTGGCGAGCTCGCTCGACGCGCTCTCGATCCTCGTCGGCGAGACTGCGCGCCCAGAGGTGGATCGCGTGGTACGGACTGGCCGGGCGGTAGTCGGTCCAACCACTGTCGAAGTGCTTATGGGGCACCATCCAGACGCCGCCCTCGTCGTGGCCGAGCGCGAAGTTCGCGTCGAGCTGCTGGCGCGCGAGCGCGAGCTGCGCGGGGTCGCCCGTCAACAGCAGAGCATTGACGGCCGCGTTGACCGTCGGCTCGATGATCGTGATGAAACCGTGCGGCCATCGCCAGCCATAGTGGCCTCCCCACCACTTGCCGTCGAGATACTCACCAACCTCGCCAGAGAGGCCAACGTTGTCGGGCAGTATTCCGCCGTTCTCGTCCGCCCGCTTCTGCCACCGCTCGAGGTAGTCAGTCACCCAGGTGCGCAGGGTCTCGTCGCCCGAATACATGAAGGCGTGCGCCATCTGACCCGTCGCGTTCATATTGAGCGGCACATCCCCGCGCGTGGTGCGCAGGTTCATCTTCTCGATGATCTCGGCGAACACAGAGTCGTCGCCCCACGGCGTCGAGGTCGCTGGGAACGCGACGGTCGACAAGTCCTCGAATGGCGGGTGGTACCCGTCGAGCACGCCACGATGTGTTCCAAGGTCCTCGGCGGTTACGACCAGCCGCGGCCCCCTGCTTCCGGATTGCGCCGCCCGGATGATGCCCAACTCGCGATCGAAGTTGGGTGCGAGCGGGTCCTCGCCCGTGTACATTCGCGCGAACCGGTCCGCACGCTGGCGTTCGACCACCGAATCGGGCTTGGTGAAACCGAAGAAGTAGTGGAAAAGGTTGGCCTCCCCGTGGTGCATCCAGTCGTAATACCCATCGAACTCTCGCTCGATCTGGCCGTACTGCGTCCACTGCCACGTGATCGCATCCCACATCTTCCTCGCCGCCGCGTAGACCGTCTCATCGCCGCCGATGCTGTAGAAGAGCGCGAGGTACATGAAGGCTTCATACGGGTCGTCAGAGCCATCCATCCCGGGCCACTCGTCGCGCCAGATCAGAGTGCCGTCGTCGCGGGTATACCGCGCGACGAACTCGTGGGCGACGGTATCAAGCGTCGCGATGATCTCGCGCTGGAGCAGCGCCCAGCGCGGTGCGGAGATAGGGGTGTCGATGATAATGCGTGGCAGCTCTTCGCCCATGAGAGTTCTCCGTCGATTCTCGATGCGATCCTGTATCAGAGATACTATATGATCCTTTCGCAGTGCAAGCAGGTGCCCTCCCCGTGAGCGTGTTCAACGCTACGTTGAGGAGCCATGGGTGATATGTCTCGTAGGAACCCGAAGCTGTGATGAAAGGCTTTATGCAATGGCGCAGGTGATAGTCGAGCGAAACGTCTGGATTCCGATGCGCGACGGCGTTCGGCTCCAAGCCGACATCTGGCGTCCGGACGACTCCGCCACACACCCTGCACTGTTGCAGCGCACCCCATACGACCGCTCCGACTCGTTTGCCATCATCCTCAACGCCGGAATCGAGCCGCTCCGAGCGGTCCAGGACGGGTTCGTCGTCGTTGTGCAAGACACGCGAGGGCGGTTCGGTTCCGAGGGACATTTCGTGCCGTTCATCAACGAAGGCGCCGACGGATTCGACACCGTGCAATGGCTCGCCGAACAGCGTTGGAGCAATGGCCGGGTTGGCATGTATGGAGCGTCGTATTACGCCGCCACCCAGCTGCTTGCCGCAATCGAGCAGCCACCGGCGCTGAAGGCGATCGCGCCACAGATCACAACGTCCGAGTACTACGAGAACTGGATTTACCAGGGCGGCGCATT
>JAVECW010000103.1 GCA_030841285.1 Microbacteriaceae bacterium | reverse complement strand
GGAGTCTCGATCTCGTACTCGAGTTCGTCATCCTTGACGGTGATGTGGATCGTCGAGCCATCGATCACCCGCCCGGAAAGCAAGGCCCGTCCCAGCTGGGTCTCAATCTCGTGCGAGATGTATCGACGCAGGGGGCGAGCTCCATACAGGGGATCGAAGCCGCGTTCGGCGATCAGGTGCCGTGCTTCCGCCGTGAGATCGAGCCGGATCTGACGCTCGGCGAGACGCTTGCGCAGGTCGGTGAACTGAAGTTCCACGATGTTCTCGATCTGGCCAAGCTGCAGCGGCGAGAACACGACGATGTCGTCGACGCGGTTGAGGAACTCGGGGCGGAACCGCGTACGCAACTCCGCGAGTACCCGCGCTCGAACATCCTCGGGAATCTCGCCTCCGCCAACTCCCACGAGCAGCAGCTCTGATCCGATGTTCGACGTCATGATGACGATCGTGTTGCGGAAGTCGACTGTGCGACCCTGACTGTCGGTGATGCGCCCGTCGTCGAGGACCTGAAGGAGCGTGTTGAACACGTCAGGGTGCGCCTTCTCGATCTCGTCGAACAGGACGACGGAATAGGGGTGCCGGCGCACGGCCTCGGTGAGCTGACCGCCCTCGTCGTAACCGATGTATCCGGGAGGGGCGCCGACGAGTCGGCTGACCGTGTGTCGCTCCTGGTACTCACTCATGTCAAGTCTGACCATGGCCGACTCGCTGTCGAACAAGGCTCCGGCGAGTGCCTTCGCGAGCTCGGTCTTGCCCACGCCGGTCGGGCCGAGGAAGATGAACGACCCAATCGGCCGGCGCGGATCACGGATGCCGGAGCGGGCACGAATGATGGCATCGCTCACGAGTCGGATGGCTTCCTCCTGCCCAACGACTCGCTCGCTGAGGATCTCAGGGAGCTTGAGCACCTTCTCACGTTCGCCCTCCTGCAGTCTCGCCACCGGGATGCCCGTCCAGGAGGCGACGATCTCCGCGATCTCCTCGTCGGTGACCACCTCACGCAGGAGGCGCATCCGTCCCTGTCTGGTCGCGAGCAACTCTTCCTCGGCCTGGAGCTTGCGCTCGACTTCGGCGAGAATTCCATACCGAAGTTCAGCGGCCCGATTGAGGTCGTAGTTGCGCTCGGCCTCCTCGGCCTCGCGACGTAGCTGCTCGAGTCGGCCACGGAGCTCCTGCACCTTCCGGATCGCCTGGCGTTCCGACTCCCACTGGGCGCGTTTGGCATCCGCCTCTGTCCGGAGGTCGGCGAGTTCCTTTCGAAGCTCCGCAAGCCTCGCCTTGCTCCCCTTGTCCGATTCCTTTGCAAGCGCAGCCTCCTCGATCTCGAGCCGGGTGACGCGCCTCGTGAGCTCATCGAGTTCGGCCGGCATCGAGTCGATCTCCGTGCGCAATCGCGCGCACGCCTCATCCACCAGGTCGATGGCCTTGTCGGGTAGGAAGCGGTCGTTGATGTACCGGTGCGCGAGGGTCGCCGCGGCGACCATGGCGCTGTCCTGGATTCTCACGCCGTGGAAGACCTCGAGTCTCTCGCGAAGCCCGCGAAGGATGGAGATCGCGTCCTCGACGCTAGGCTCCTCGACCATGACCGGCTGGAAGCGTCGTTCGAGGGCAGCCTCCTTCTCGATGTGTTTGCGATACTCGTCGAGCGTCGTCGCGCCGATGAGATGAAGCTCACCTCGCGCGAGCATGGGCTTCAGCATGTTCCCCGCGTCCATCGAGCCTTCGGTCGCACCCGCACCGACGACCGTATGCAGCTCGTCGATGAACAGGATGATGCGCCCTTCGGATGCGGTGACTTCGGCGAGCACGGCTTTGAGTCGCTCTTCGAACTCACCGCGGTACTTCGCGCCAGCGACGACGGCGGCGAGGTCGAGCGAGAAGATCGTCTTGTCGCGGAGTCCCTCCGGCACGTCGGTACGAACGATCCGCTGGGCGAGCCCTTCGACGATCGCGGTCTTGCCCACGCCGGGCTCACCGATGAGTACGGGATTGTTCTTGGTCTTCCGCGAGAGGATCTGGATGACTCGGCGGATTTCCGCGTCGCGGCCGATGACCGGGTCGAGGCGACCGGTCCTCGCGTCGGTGACAAGATCCCGGCCGTACTTCGTGAGTGCCTCGTAGGCCTGCTCCGGCGTCGCCGAGTTGACGTGCTGGTTTCCGCGCACGGACGCAAGCGCCGAGAGGAAGGATTCCCTGGTGACGCCGCTCGACTGGAGGATGCGTCCTGCCGGGCGCCTTGTGTCCTCGGCCAGCGCCAGGACCAGGTGTTCGACAGACACATAGGAGTCCTTCATCCGCTTCGCCTCGCGCGCAGCATTCTCGAGCAGGGCGGACAGACTCCTGCTGACGAGCACCTGGCCCTGGGGCGCGCCGGCGCCCGTAACTCGGGGTTTGCGCGCAATCTCTGCCAGGAGTTCGCCCTGGATGGCGGCGACGTCCGCACCCGCCGCCGAGATGAGGCGAGGGATGAGCCCATCCTCCTGCTCCAGTAGCGCGAGGAGCAGGTGTTCTTCGTCCGTCTCGGTCTGCCCGGCTTCGAGCGCAATCGTCTGCGCCTCTGCAAGTGCTTCCTGTGACTTCTGGGTCAGCGTGTTCATGTCCATGGCGGCTTGTCCTTATCTCGTTGAATCAGTTGTCGTCTGCTCTCGAGTTCGTCTATTCGTGACAACAGATCGAGTACAAGAGCGATGCTTGCGTAGTTGAGTGCGAGGTCCGCGTGCAGCCGCATGATCATCTGCACCCTGGCGGGAGCGGTACGAGCGAACCAGCGGCGTCCCTGCGGGTCAGTGACCGAGTCCACGAGATCAAGGTCGGCCAATCGGGCGAGCAGCTCGGGGTGGACTCCGGATGCCGCCGCTGCGGCGTCGAGATCGAGTCGGATCTGACGCACGGGCAGGTAACGGACGATCATGAGCTCATCCTCGGATCGAAGGTTGACGCGTTGCGCAACTGCTCGAACAGTTCGCGCTCGCGATCGGAGAGAGTGGTGGGAACCATGATCTTCACCCGGGCGTAGATGTCCCCTGGCCGACCCGGGCGGGGCATCCCCTGGCCGCGCAAGCGAAGTCGTCGCCCGCTCGACGAACCGGCAGGTACGGTGATTGTCACCGGTCCCCCGGGCGCGGTCACCCGGACTTCGGCGCCGAGAGCGGCCTCCCACGGCGAGACCGGCAGATCCATCTCGATGTCCGCCCCGCTGAGCCGATACCGCTGGCTCGGCCGGATGCGCAGGGTGATGACGAGGTCGCCGCTCAGGCCGTTGCCACGGCCGGCGCCCCCCGCCCCGCCGATGCGGATTTGCTGGCCGTCGACAGCACCGGGTGGGATGTCGACCTCGTAGCTTGTCGTTCCTCCCCCCGGCTCTGCGAGCTGGATCGTGCGCCGCCCGCCGCGGAACGCCTCCTCGAGACTGAGCGTGAGTTCGGCGGTGAGGTTCGAGCCTCGCGCCGGGCCGAACGCGTCACCGAACAGGTCTTCCCAGTTGACGCCCCCTGCCCCACCGCTGGTGGTCGTCCAGGTGGTGTAGCCGCCACCCGGCCCGCCGGCCGAAGCGCCGGTGCGACGCCGGGTGCGAGGTGGTGGTTGACCCTGCCGCGCGTTCGCATACTGCCGGAAGTCGGGGCCGAACCTGTCATATTGTGCGCGCTTCTCCGGGTCGGAAAGCACCTCATACGCGGCAGCCACATCCTTGAAAGTGTCCGCTGCGCCCGCATCCTTGTTGACGTCTGGATGGTATTTTCTCGCCAGCTTGCGATAGGCGGTGTGGATCTGCTTGGCATCCGCGGACTTGGAGACACCGAGCGTCTCGTAGAGGTCCTTAGCCACCGGTCACTCCTCCGGAGCCGAGACGACGACCGCCGCAGGCCTGAGCACATTGCCCGGTGAGCCATATCCCGGGCGCACCACGTTCACGACGGTGCCAGCAGGCAGCGCGGAATTGCGCTCAACGCTGACGACCTCGTGTTCGCGTGGATCGAACGGAGCGCCGGCCGCGTCGATCCGCGGATAGCCGAGCCGGGCGAGCGTATGGAGCGCCTGTTGGAGCACCGCATCGATGCCGACCAGGAGTGGGTCTTTTGCGTCTGGAGCGTATTCCAGAGCCCTCTCGAGGTCATCGAGCAAGGGAAGGAACTCGCTCGCGACGCGAGCGCGTTCTTGCTTTCGTGCATCGTCAAGGTCGCGCACGGACCGCTTGCGCTGGTTGTCGAGGTCGGCTGCAGCACGACGCCAACGGTCCTCGGCCTCGGCAACCCTGGCCTCGGCCTTTGCTTCGGCAAACGTCTCAGCAGTCGCCGCGGATGCATCTGGCCTCTGCTCCCCGTCCAGCGTTTCCGGGTCGTCCATGTCGGCCCCTATACCTTGAAGTCGGCGTCGACGACCTCGTCGGAGTCATCCGAACCACCAGATGCGGCCGAATCGGCCGCGCCTCCTTGTGGCGCACCGGAGGGCTCGGCGCTGCGCGAGGCGGCGAGCGATTGGAGGACCTGCAGCAGCTCACTGGTGAGTTCGCGTGCTTCGCCAGCGGGGGCCTGCCTCTCGACCGCTTCCCGTGCCTGGCCGATCAACATCTCGGCCCTGGCCCGCTCGTGCTCCGGCACATCCGAACCGAGCTCGGCGAGGAGCCGCTCGACCTGGTACGCCGCCGCATCCAGCTCGTTACGCGCATCGACGTCCTGGCGCAGCCGTTCATCCTCGACACGGTTCTTCTCGGCTTCCGCAACCATGCGGTCGATCTCGGCCTGGTCGAGGTTCGAGCTCTCACTGATCGTGATGCTCTGTTCGGCGCCGGTGTCCTTGTCACGTGCGGTCACGTGGAGGATGCCGTTAGCGTCGATGTCGAAGGTCACCTCGATCTGGGGATCGCCTCGTGGCGCCGGGCGGATCCCGGTGAGCTGGAATCGGCCGAGCACGCGGTTGTCCGCTGCGAGTTCTCGCTCGCCTTGCAGCACCACGACCTCGACCGAGGGCTGGTTGTCTTCCGCGGTGGAGAAGGTCTCGCTTCGCCGCGCCGGAATCGTCGTGTTGCGCTCGATGATCTTCGTCATGACGCCGCCGCGGGTCTCCAGCCCGAGTGACAACGGGGTCACGTCCAGGAGGAGAACGTCACTGACTTCGCCCTTGAGCACCCCGGCCTGGATCGCGGCGCCAACGGCGACCACTTCGTCCGGGTTGACGGTCATGTTCGGGTCCTTGCCTCCGGTGAGCCGCTTGACCAGGCTCTGGACGGCGGGGACACGGGTCGACCCTCCGACAAGGATGACCTCGTCGATGTCGTTTTCGGTGACCTTCGCGTCCGTCATCGCCTGGCGAACCGGTCCGAGGCATCGCTCCACGAGGTCGGCAGTGATGTTCTCGAACTCGGAACGCTTGACCGTCATCGTGAGGTGCTGCGGTCCGTCCGCGGTCGCCGTAATGAACGGCAGGCTCACCTGGGCCTGGGAAATCGAACTGAGCTCGACCTTCGCTTTCTCTGCCGCTTCGAACAGCCGCTGCAGCGCCTGGGGATCCTGGCGCAGGTCGACGCCGGTGTCCTTCTGGAACTTGTCGGCGAGGAAGTCGACGAGCCGCCGGTCGAAGTCGTCTCCGCCGAGATGCGTGTCCCCGGCCGTCGATCGCACCTCGACAACGCCGTCACCGACATCCAGGATGCTCACATCGAACGTTCCGCCACCGAGATCGAAGACGAGAATCGACTCGTGTCCCTTCTTGTCCATGCCGTAGGCAAGAGCGGCAGCGGTCGGCTCGTTGATGATGCGCAGCACGTCGAGTCCGGCGATCTTGCCCGCATCCTTCGTAGCGGTGCGCTGGGCGTCATTGAAGTATGCGGGCACCGTGATGACGGCCTCGGTGACCTTCTCCCCCAGGAACTTGCTCGCGTCATCCACGAGCTTGCGGAGAACAAGGGCGCTGATCTCTTCCGGTGAATAGAGCTTGCCGCGGATGTCGAACCGCGCCTCACCGTTCGGGCCAGCCACGACATCGAAGCCAACTGCCTTGGCCTCCTCCGAGATCTCGTCGAAGCTGCGGCCGATAAAGCGCTTGGCCGACGAGATCGTGGCCTTGGGGTTGAGGATCGCCTGCCGCCGGGCCAGCTGTCCGACCAGGCGCTCGCCGTTCTCGGTGAACGCAACGACGGATGGCGTCGTGCGCGAGCCTTCCGCATTCGGGATGACCCGCGCCTCCGCGCCCTCCCATACTGCGATGACGGAGTTGGTCGTTCCGAGGTCAATACCTACTGCCTTGCCCATCATGACTCCAGGGGATGGTCGGTCGACCCATTGCTTTCGCTGGCGAGGACCTCGTGTGCCCGGTTTGCCCATGCGACATCCACCAGTACCTCGAACCTGCTCGGAGAAAGCGTCGAAAGCGACGAGAATTGCCGGCGGCTGCCGTCAATCGCATAGAAGATCGCGCCCCAGACGGCACCGATGATCGCGCCGGTGATGAGTCCGTAAAGTGCGAGAAGGATGCCGGCGACGAGCGGAGTGATCCAGGCGAACAGGCCGAAGATCCAGCCAAACAGGAGGCCGGCGATCGCGCCGGTCAGCGCGGATCTGCCGATGGCACTCCAGAGCGTCAGCCGGCCGGTAACCTGCTCGACCGCGCGGAGGTCCTCGCCGACGATTCTGACGTGCTCGACCGGGAAGTGAGCATCCGCGAGTTTGCGAACGACTTGCTCGGCCGACCGGTAATCGTCGGTTACTGCGAGGACGTGGCTGCTGCTCCCGATCCCAGGGGACTCGGTGGTGGCAGGGTGGGTTATGGTCGCCATGATGCTCACTCACGCATTCGTAGGTACGGTCG
>JAVECW010000095.1 GCA_030841285.1 Microbacteriaceae bacterium | reverse complement strand
GGAGTGAACAGTCGCGGGTAGAGACCACGACGACGTTGCCGTGGGCATCCGCGAGGCACTGGGTCTCGACGTGGCGGGGCTGGTCGAGGTACTTCTCGACGAAGCATTCTCCGCGGCCGAATGCCGTGACGGCCTCGCGGGTTGCGGAGTCGAACAGCTCGGCGACTTCTTCACGTGCGCGGGCGACCTTGAGGCCGCGTCCGCCACCGCCGAATGCGGCCTTGATCGCGACAGGGAGGCCGTACTGGTCGACGAACTCGAGAACCTCGGCCGCGTTCGCGACCGGATTCAGCGTGCCAGGTGCCAGCGGGGCTCCCACCTTCTCCGCCACGTGTCGAGCCGAAACCTTGTCGCCGAGCCGCTCGATCGCCTCGGGCGACGGTCCGATCCAGGTCAGACCGGCGGTGATGACCGCGCGGGCGAAATCCGCGTTCTCGGCGAGGAAGCCATATCCAGGGTGCACGGCGTCTGCGCCTGCACGGCGGGCGACCGAGAGGATCTTCTCGATGACGAGGTACGTCTCTGCGCTTGTCGTGCCATCGAGCGCGTACGCCTCGTCGGCGAGCCGCGAGTGAACGGCGTCGCGATCCTGGTCGGCGTAGACGGCGACGGAAGCGATTCCGCTGTCCCTCGCTGCGCGGATGACGCGGACGGCGATTTCGCCCCGGTTGGCGATGAGGACTTTGGATATGCGTGGCACAGTTCCCTAGCTTATTGCCAGCTTCGGCCGCGATTTTGGGTAATGTTCACAAAAATGGGTGCCGACGCGGTGCGTACGCCTACAAACGCACGCGGTTCCAGAGCGACGGCCACTCGACGCCGAGCTCGAGGAACAGCTCCCGGAGGGTCGCGAGCGAAAGCCCGACGACCGTGCTCGGGTCGCCGTTGATGCGTGTGATGAACGGCCCGCCAAGGCTGTCGATCGTGAACGCACCAGCCACCTTGAGCGGCTCGCCCGTGGCGACGTACGCGTCGATCTCGGCCTCGGTGATGTTGTCGGCGAAGGTGACGGTCGCGACCGAGGTGGCGCCCGCTGCCGCGCGTGTCGTCCCGCCGCGATGGTCGATCAGCCAGTGCCCGGAGTAGAGCGATCCCGTCGTGCCACGCTGCGCCAACCAGCGCTCGCGAGCGACCTCTGGCGTGTGCGGCTTGCCGTGCACGGCGCCAGCCACCTCGAACGCGGAGTCCCCGCCCAGGATGAATCCGTCGATGCTCACCCCATCGACGAGGGTGTCTGTCACGGCCTCTGCCTTGACGCGCGCGAGGTGCTGGACCATCACCGCGGCGCCCAGCGGTCCATGCTCGGCCTCCGCAGCGGCAACCGCGGCTGGTTCGTCGACGTGGGATGGGACGACGATCGGTTCGATGCCTGCAGCGCGCAGGAGCGCGAGCCGAGCCGGCGAGGTCGAGGCGAGGTAGAGGCGCATTGGATCCTTCGTGCAACGCAGTGTGCGGTATGGGATGCTCGACGCATGGCCCAGAACCACGCCCGCGCGCCCCAAAACGGTACCGAGATCGGAACCGAGGTCGAGCTCGAGATTACCAATGTTGCCCATGGCGGTGTCTTCGTCGCCAGGCACGAGGGCCGCGTTCTCTTCGTGAGCGACACCGTGCCTGGTGAGCGCGTGCTGGCACGGATCACCGACGATCGTCACGCGAGCTTCTGGCGTGCGGAGACCATCGACGTGCTCGAGGCCTCGCCGGAGCGCCAACCGCATGTGTGGTCGGCCGCGTCGGTCGATCGCGCCCCGGAGGATCGCGCAGGCGGGGCCGAATTCGGCCACATCAGGCTCGACCACCAGCGCGAGCTCAAGCGGCGCGTGATCGTCGATGCCTTGAGCCGTATGGCCAGGCTCGAGCGCGACGTCACGGTCGAGCCCGTGGGCCACGAGAGCGATTCCTCCTCCGACGGCACCGGATGGCGCACCCGGGTGCGCTTGCAGGTCGATGAGGCCGGTCGCGTCGGACCCTACGCGGCGCGCTCGCACCGCGTCATCCCGGTCGACGACCTCCCGCTCGCGACAACCGACCTTGCCGAGGTGGCGCCGCTCGACCAGCGATTCCCGCGCGCCACGTCGATCGACATCGTGGATCCGAGCACGGCGTCGCCCCTCCTGCTCGTCAACGACGCTCCCGCGCGGGGCAAACGACCGCACAGCGTGCCGCTCCCGATCAGCGAACGCGTCGGCGACCGCGAGTTCCGGCTCGACGCGCGCGGCTTCTGGCAGGTGCACCGCGATGCTGCCGCAACCCTCACGAGCGCAGTCCAGGGCGCGGTCGACGACGCCGTCTTCGACCCGCAGGCCGCCAACCTCGACCTCTACGGCGGAGTCGGCCTCCTTGCGGCGGCGCTCGGCGACCGCTTCGGCGGCACGACGAGGATTACCTCGGTCGAGAGCAGCGAGGCCGCGACGGACTACGCCGCCGAAAACCTCGCCGACTGGATCGGTGCCGCCGCGGTGACCGACCGTGTCGAGCGTTATGTGCGACGACTCGTGACGGATGCGTCCGCTGCCGAGCGCGCCCGCCTGCGCGCGGCGACCGTGGTTCTCGATCCGCCACGCTCCGGAGCAGGAAAGGATGTCGTCGCCGCCATCGCGGAGCTGCATCCGGCCCAGGTCGTCTACGTTGCGTGCGACCCGGTCGCTCTGGCCAGGGACCTCGCCATCTTCGCGCAGCGCGGCTACGAGCTGCGCTCGATGCGCGCATTCGACCTCTTCCCGCACACGCACCATGTCGAGGCCGTCGCAACGCTCATGCCCTGAGCATCCCAGACTGGGAGCCTGCTGCACGCTACGATTGGCGCCATGGTGCGCGTAGCGATAGTTGACGATCACGAGTCAGTGCGTCTGGGGCTGAAAGCTGCTTGCATTGATGCGGGCTACGAGGTCCTGGCGACGGGGGCTACGGTAGACGAACTTGTGGAGGCACTCAAGGGCCGCGAGTGCGACGTCGTCGTGCTCGACCTCTCGCTCGGCGACGGCTCACGCGTGACCGACAACGTCAAGCGGGTCCAGGGCACCGGCGCTGCCGTTCTCGTGCACAGCATCGCGGATCGCGTCGCCAACGTGCGCGAGGCCCTTGCGGCAGGCGCAGCGGGCGTCATCCCCAAGTCGTTCCCCACGACCACCGTCATGGCGGCGATCGCAACTGTTGCGCGGGGCGACGTCCTCAACAATCTCGAGTGGGCCACGGCCATCGATGCTGACACCGACTTCGCAAAGGCACAGCTGGGCCGCAGGGAGCGCGATGTGTTGCACCTGTACGCATCCGGACTCCCGCTCAAAGCGGTGGCGGAGCAGCTCGGCATCGCGAACTCGACCGCCAGGGAGTACCTGGACCGCATCCGCGTGAAGTACGTCGAGGTGGGCAGGCCAGCCCCGACGAAGGTCGACCTGCTGCGCCGTGCTGTGGAGGATGGAATCCTGCCAGGCCTCGATTCCGACATGGGCAATGGCCGGGCCTAGCTGGGCGGACAGCCTCCTTGCGGGTGGGCAAAAGCCGCGCAACCCGATTAGTCGAGCACGACTGGAGCGGATTGCCGGCCGGACTGTTGCCGCCTTCGGACTGATTTTCGGGCTCCAGACACTGCCCATCGTGCTGTCCCAGCTGGGCACGTTCAAACAGCCCTGGGGGCTCATTGCCGCCGGTGCCGTGTACGGCGGCGTTCTCGCCGTCATCGTGTGCGCGGTCATCCAGCGATGGGTGCGCGGAGCGATGGGCTACTTCGCGATCAGCTATCTCCTCGTCGTCGTCGCCTGGCCGTTCACGGTCATCGACCCGAACGCCGAAGGCGACAAACCGTGGGTGTGGTTCCTCTGCACCGTCGCGACGGCGTACGCGACGATCGCTTTCCGGTTGTCGATTGCGATCGCGTACACGATTCTCACCCCCATCGCGTACGGGGTCATCCGCGCTACGCCGTCCGGCGGTGGGGTGAGCATCGGTGTCGCCGCGCTTGACACCGTCTATGCGACCATCCTTGGTGGCGTCATCCTCGTGATCATCACGATGCTGCGCCAGGCCGCCTCCGCCGTCGACAACGCCCAGACAACGGCGTTGGAGCGGTATGCGAACGCGGTGCGCCAACACGCGACAGAGGTCGAACGCGTACAGGTCGACTCCATCGTGCATGACAGCGTGCTCGCGACCCTGCTCTCCGCGTCGAACGCACGCACGTCGCAGGCCATGGCGATCGCGGCGACGATGGCAGCCGACGCGATTCGCCACCTGCACGCCGCGGAGGCGGTCGACCCCGAGGACCAGTCGCTGGTCGGCCTGGACCGGCTGAGCGAACGGATCAGGGCGGCGGCGACCGCCTTTTCTTCACCCTTCGACGTCACCGTCACGAATGTCACGTCCCAGACCCTTCCCGTGCACGTCGCGGAGGCCGTCTACTCCGCAACCGTGCAGGCCATGGTCAACAGCCTGCAACACGCGGGAGGGCGCGGCGTCTCGCGTTCGCTCGTCATCGCGGGCGGCGGATCAGCGGCAACCGTGTCGGTGAGCGTCTCCGACACCGGTGTTGGGTTCGAGGCCAGGGCCGTCTCGTCTGAGCGGCTGGGCCTGCGTGTCTCGATCATCGAACGGCTCACCAAGGTCGGTGGTGAGGCGCGAATCGACTCGCAGCCAGGCAAGGGCGCGACCGTCACCCTCATCTGGCCCGCCCCGCCGGGACACGGCGGGCACGCGACGCCTGACGACTCGCCACTCGCCCTCGAGTCGGACTCCGAATCGGAGCCCGCCCGATGATCGCACTGCCACGGTTGCTCTTCCTGGGTCTTGCAGCCCTCTTCTCCGCGTATCACCTCGTGCTCGCGGTGTCTTCGCTTTCGATTCCCGAGACGGTGGGGTCGTCCATCGCGGCCATGATCCTGTACCTGCTTGCGACGGTGCTCTCTCTGTGGCCGACGAGGTCGACACGTATGCCGGTGTGGCTCGCTGGATTCGACCTTGCGGTCTGCATTGCCCTGCCGATCCTCGTCACGAGCCAGTTGAATGCGGCGAGCGACAACGGTTATGCGACCTGGTACGTCGCGGCCGTCGGCACGCTCATGACGATCGTGGCGGTTCGCCGCCAACCGCTCGCGGCCTGGATCGGCGTGGGATTCCTGGCGGCGCAGACCGTGCTGTGGGCAGGCCCGGGCGCGCTTGCAGGGATCGGTGTAATCGGGAGCGTCGTCTGGGTCGGTGTCGCCGTTGTCATCTCACGTGCACTCGCCAGGGCCGGGCGCGACGCCCTCCAGTTCGCGCGAGCGGAGCGTGAGGCCACCGAGTGGCAGGCTGCGCAGGAAGCGCACGTGATGGAGCGCCAGTTCCGGCTGCGGCAGACCTATCGCGTCGCCGCGCCCATGCTGGCCAAGATCATCCGCAGCCACGGTGATCTCACGGAGGCCGAGCGGCAGGAGTGCCGTTACCTGGAGGGCGCGATCCGGGACGAGATCCGCGGACGCCGGCTTCTCAACGACGATGTGCGCTCTCAGGTCATGGATGCGCGTCGGCGTGGAGTCGTGGTGAGCCTACTCGACGAGGGCGGCATCGACGAGCTCAATGATGACGACCTCGAGACGGTCCTCAGCAGACTGGCCGAGGCCATTCGCGGGACGATGACGAGCAAGCTCATCGTGCGAACCGTCGCGCGCACATCGAAGACCGCGGTCACCGTCGTCGGGCTGCAGACCTCGGACGGCAGCAATGCCCATGCCCTCGGCTCGGAAGACAACGATGACGAGGTCAATCTCTGGCTCGAGATTCCGCGTCCCGGCGTTGACGTCGACGCCGAATAGCCGACGAGATGCAAAAGAGGGCCGGCGTTTCCGCCGGCCCTCTTTCGAAAGCCCCGAGTCAGGGCGATAACCCGAATATCGCCCTGACTCGCCCCCAAAGCACTCGCCCGCTTACCCTAGTCGGCGAGTGATTGGCGGTGTAACTCACGAGGAGAGACACCTAGCAATAACCATATTGGTCTGATTGTCAGCGCTTGCAAAGTCGTCATTTCTGAGGACTCGAGGGGGACAGTTTGCAGGTCATCTCCGCTGTTACACCACTGAACCACAATTGGCCCACAAGCGGGGGGGCGAAGTTTGGGGTACACCTCAGGGCGTGAAGCCGCGCCACGCTCCCACGCCGGGTACGAGTGGCGCGCGCAGCGTCCGTTGGCTCTTCTGCCAGGCATCCTGCCCACGATGTTCGCTGTCGTCGAGGGCGGATGCCTGCTCCCCGGCGGCGGACACCACGACCGCCGAAACGGCCGCGACCTCCTCCGGCGTGACCAGGCGCGTCTCGAAGACGATGTCGCCGGCTTCGAGCGCCGCGCGCTGCGGTGTCCTGTTCGTCGTCATGAGATCACAGGGGGATGTTGCCGTGCTTCTTGGGCGGCAGTGACGCGCGCTTGGTGCGCAGGGCACGCAGCGCCTTCAGCACGGCGACGCGGGTTGCCGCCGGCTCGATCACGCCATCGAGTTCGCCTCGCTCGGCGGCGAGGAACGGGCTCGCGACGTTGTATGTGTACTCATTGGCGAGCTTCGTGCGCACAGCAGCGACATCCTCACCCGCTTCCTCTGCCCGCTTGATCTCCGGGCGGTAGAGGATGTTGACGGCACCCTGCCCGCCCATCACGGCGATCTCGGCGGTCGGCCAGGCGAGATTGATGTCGGCGCCGAGCTGCTTCGAGCCCATGACGATATACGCACCGCCGTAAGCCTTGCGCGTGATGATCGTGATGAGCGGCACGGTCGCTTCGGCGTACGCGTAGAGCAGCTTCGCGCCGCGGCGGATGACGCCCGTCCACTCCTGGTCGGTGCCCGGCAGGTACCCCGGAACGTCGACGAGGGTGAGGATCGGAATCGAGAACGCGTCGCAGAATCGCACGAAGCGCGAGGCCTTCTCGCCGGCGTCGATGTTGAGCGTGCCAGCCATCGCGTTGGGCTGGTTGGCGACGATGCCGACCGAGCGGCCCTCGACGCGCGCGAATCCGATGACGATGTTGGGGGCGAACAGCGGCTGGACCTCGAGGAAGTCACCGTCGTCGACGATGTGCTCGATCACCGTGTGAACGTCGTACGGCTGGTTCGGGGAGTCGGGGATGAGCGTGTTGAGCCTGCGGTCGGCATCCGTGATTTCGAGTTCCGCGGTGGTCTCGTAGACAGGCAGCTCGGCGAGGTTGTTGTCTGGCAGGAAGCCGAGCAGGGTGCGCGCGTAGTCGAGCGCGTCGTCCTCGTCGCTCGCCAGGTAGTGGCTGACGCCGGAGATCGTGTTGTGCGTGAGTGCGCCGCCGAGCTCCTCGAAGCCGACATCCTCACCCGTGACGGTCTTGATGACATCCGGGCCCGTGACGAACATGTGGCTCGACTTGTCGACCATGATGACGAAGTCGGTGAGGGCGGGGGAATAGACCGCGCCGCCGGCCGCCGGGCCCATGACGAGTGAGATCTGCGGGATGACACCGGATGCCGCGGTGTTGCGACGGAAGATCTCGCCGTACTTGCCCAGCGCGACGACACCCTCCTGGATGCGGGCTCCGCCCGAGTCGAGGATGCCGATCATGGGCACCCCCGTCTTGAGTGCGTGGTCCATGACCTTGATGATCTTCTCGCCGGCGACCTCGCCGAGTGAGCCGCCGAAGATCGTGAAGTCCTGGCTGAACACTGCGACGTTGCGGCCGTGGATCGTGCCGACGCCCGTGACGACGGCATCGCCGTATGGGCGCTTGTTCTCCATGCCGAATGCGTGCGTGCGGTGGCGCACGAACTCGTCGAACTCGACGAACGAACCGTGGTCGAGGAGCTTCTCGATGCGCTCGCGAGCGGTCATCTTGCCCTTGGCGTGCTGCTTCTCGATTGCGGCCTGGCCGCTGGCGGTCACGGCTTCGTGGTACCGGTCCTTGAGGTCGGCAAGCTTGCCCGCCGTCGTCGTGAGATCGGGGCTCTGGCGGGATTCGTTCTCGGTCACGCCGTTCACTCTACCGGCAGGCCTAACGGCCAAACCGTTGAGGGAATCCCACAAAGAGAGCGCCCCCGGTTGGTGCGCGCCTCGCGGTCGTCAGCTCACGATCGTGCGGGGGGACGAGAATGGGAGTCATGGACCTCCCACTCAGCGCGACCATCGTGCCCCGGCTTGACGTGCTCGAAACGGCCGGGTCGACGAACGACGAACTCGTGCGCCGCGCAACTGGCCCGGATGCCGCCGACTGGCCCGACCTCGCCGTCATCGTCACGGACAACCAGACGACCGGCCGCGGCCGGCTCGGCCGCAGCTGGGTGTCGCCGGCGGGCAAGTCCCTGGCCATCTCCGTGCTCCTGCGGCCAGCCGAACGCGGCAGCGCGCTTCCGATCGATCGCTTCGGCTGGTTCCCGTTGCTGGCCGGGCTCGCGATGACGCGCGCCGTCACGACGGTCGTGCCATCCGGTGTCACGCTCAAGTGGCCGAACGACGTGCTGATCGATGGCAGGAAGGTGTGCGGGATCCTCTCCGAGCTGCTGCCGGATGCGAGCGGCGTCGTGATCGGTGCCGGGCTCAACGTCTCGCTCGGCGAGGCCGACCTGCCGGTGGACACCGCGACCTCGCTTGCGCTCGCGGGTGTTGAGCGGCCGGATCCGGATGCCGTCCTTGCGGCATACCTCACCGAGTTCGCCGGACTCGTGGGGGATTTCCTCTCGGCCGGAGGAGACGCCGTTGCCGGCGGGCTGGTGGCGGCGGTCACCGAGCGCTGCGAGACCATCGGCCGTCCGGTTCGCGTTGAGCTGCCGTCCGGCGAGCCGCTGCTCGGCACTGCAACGGCCATCGACCAGGATGGCAGGCTCATCGTCGAGACGAATACCGGGATCACGGCTGTCGCCGCCGGCGATGTGACGCACCTGAGGTATTAATAGCTCATGGCTAACACGGCAGGGGTCGCTGCGGCTGCGCCTTCCGAGCGCGTCGTGGCACGGTTGCGACCGCACGCCAGGGCGCTGTTCTGGCCGAGCCTGATCCTGATCGCGACGTCTGGCGCGGTCGGCTACTTTTCGGGCCAGGTCACCGAGGTCTGGGTGAGCGTCCTGTTGTACGCGGGAGCAGCCGCCATCGTGCTCCTGCTGTTCCTGCTCCCGCTCGCGTTCTGGCTCAGCAAGCGATACACCGTGACGACCAGACGAATCATCCTGCGACATGGATTTTTCGTTCGCGTGCGCCAGGAGCTGCTACACAGCCGGGGCTATGACATTTCGGTCAGGAAGAACCTGCTGCAGAGCGCGTTCCGGTCGGGGGACGTGCGCATCAACGCAGGGTTAGAGAGCCCGATCGTGCTGCAGGACGTGCCGAGGGCCGACCTGGTGCAGAGCGCGCTGCACGACCTGATGGAGAACTCGCAGAACGTGATCGCAACCCGCAGGCAGCAGGAGGAATCAGCTGTTGCCGACGAGACGACGGTCTGGGGAAGCCGCTAGCCCGGTTCGTGCATCCTTCGCCCGGCGAGAGTGGGCGCGTTCCGGCGAGTACACCCACCAGCGGTACAGCGCGAAGCGGAACAGCGTGCCGATGGCCAGGCCAACGACATAGTTCGAAATGTTATCTGCGAGCAGTGACCTGTAACCGAGCAGGTAGTGCGAGATCCACAGGCACAAGAGCGGGATGCCCATGCCGGCGAGGCTGACCAGACCGAACTCGATGCCCTCGCGCACGGTGTTCGTCTGGCGCTGGGCGGAGAACGCCCAAAAGCGATTGCCGACCCAATTGGTAACGATCGCGACGGTGGTTGCGATGATGGTGGCGTAAATGGGACCGTGCTGCATCACCTTCGGTGCGAAGACCGTGAGCATGAGTGAGTTGAACACGACGACGTTGACAACGACGCCGACCGCACCGACCGCACCGAACTTAATAAGCTGTGGCAGCAGCCGTGAGGGCCGCCTGCGCTCGTTCTGGGGAGCTGGCAGGTCGGCACGCTGTTTCATGGGCGAAGATAGAGTCATCGCTGGCGAGCTTACGCGGGGTAGCGTCCCTCAGACTGGGAGTTTCACAGTCCGACGCTGAATGTTTACAGAGCAATACAGTGGGAGATCGATAGAGGCCATGGGTAAAAGCGACACGATTGGCGTCATCGGCGGCGGTCAACTTGCCAGGATGATGATCCCGGCCGCGATCAATCTCGGACTCACGATCAAGGTCCTCGAGGAGGCTCCTGGGATGTCGGCGGAACTCGCGGCGACGGGAGTCGGCGATTATCGCGACCTCGAGACCGTGCTCGCGTTCGCCGAAACGGTCGACGTGATCACCTTCGATCATGAGCACGTTCCGCAGGCCGTCCTGCGTGAACTCGTGGGCCGCGGCATCCCCGTGCATCCTGGTCCGGATGCGCTGCTCTACGCCCAGGACAAGATCGTGATGCGCGAGAAACTGAGCGAGCTCGGGCTGCCGGTGCCGGAGTGGGCGGCCGTGGAATCCGCGGCGGAACTCGGCGAATTCCTGGCCGACCACGGTGGCCGGGCGGTCGTGAAGACGCCCCGCGGCGGGTACGACGGCAAGGGCGTGCGCATCGTCACCGAGGCGCATGGCGCCGATGACTGGTTCCTGCAGCTCGCGGAGCTGGAAGGTGGCAGTGCCCTGCTCGTCGAAGAAGTCGTGGACTTCCGGCGTGAGCTCGCCCAGCTTGTCGCCCGTCGTCCGTCCGGCGAGGTCGTTGCGTGGCCGGTCGTCGAGACCGTGCAGCGTGACGGTGTGTGCGCCGAAGTGATCGCGCCGGCACCGCAGTCGGCCGGAAAGCTCGCGGATGTCGCAGCCGACATCGCGATCACGGTCGCCACCGGGCTCGGCGTGACGGGCGTGCTCGCCGTCGAGCTCTTCGAAACCACCGATCACCGCCTCCTCGTCAATGAGCTCGCGATGCGCCCACACAACAGCGGGCACTGGACCATCGACGGATCCACGACGAGCCAGTTCGAGCAGCACCTGCGTGCCGTGCTCGACCTGCCGCTTGGCGCAACCGGGTCCAGGGACGACTGGTCCGTCATGGTCAACATTCTGGGCGGGCCGGCGGAGGGCACGCTGTCGGATCGGTATCCGGTGGCGCTCGAGGCGCACCCGACCGTCAAGGTGCACAGCTACGGCAAGGAGCCGCGGCCGGGCCGCAAGGTCGGGCACGTCACGGCCACGGGCGCCGACCTCGACGAGGTCGCGTACGAGGCGCGTGGCGCAGCCGCGTTTTTCCTCGACTGACCTAGCATGGACCGCATGCCCAGCGTGAACTCCTCGGAGCCCCTCGTGGCCGTCGTTATGGGGTCCGACTCCGATTGGTCCGTGATGAGCGACGCATCTCAGTTGCTGACCGATTTCGGTGTCGGCCACGAGGTCGAGGTGGTGTCAGCGCACCGGACCCCCGAGAAGATGATCGCCTTCGGCAAGGGCGCGGCCGACCGCGGGATCAAGGTCATCATCGCCGGCGCGGGCGGAGCGGCCCACCTGCCGGGCATGCTGGCATCCGTCACTACGCTTCCCGTCATCGGAGTTCCCGTGCCCCTCTCGCGACTCGACGGCCTCGACTCCCTGCTCTCCATCGTGCAGATGCCGGCGGGAGTACCCGTGGCGACCGTGTCGATCGGCGGGGCTAAGAACGCTGGTCTCATCGCTGTCAAGATCCTCGCGACGGCAGACCCGTCGCTCACCACGAAGCTGGCCGAGTACGCGATCGACCTCGCGGCGCAGGTGGAACAGAAGAATACGGACCTCAAGTCGAAGCTATGACGATCGCGAGCCCCCTTCGCTATCCGGATACCGGCTCCGCGCGGATCATGACCAAGCGCGGCTGGTGGCTCGTCGGTCTGAACCTCCTGGCACCGGGTTCCGCGCAGGTGGTCGCGGGCAATCGCATCCTCGGGAGAGCCGGCCTGGTTTCGACGCTCATCCTGTGGCTGCTCGGGCTCGCCGCGCTCGTGGTTTCCCTATTCTCGCCCGCGACGCTCTACATGCTCTTCACGCAGGCGCTCAGCCTGTGGATCGTGCAGATCGTGCTCTTCGGATACGCCGCGCTTTGGGTGATCCTGACCCTGGACACCCTCCGCCTCGTCCGCCTCGTCCGGACGTTGCCTTCGTCACGGGCCTTGATCGCGGCGTTCTCGGTGCTCGTGCTGGCCGGAGTGGCTGGCGGAGCCGGCTACGGCGGCTATGTTGCAGGCACCGCGCGCGGCACTCTCGGCGACATCTTCGCGGCCGGTCCATCCGTTCCTCCGATCAACGGCCGCTATAACATCATGCTTCTCGGCGGAGACGCGGGACCGGATCGCAGTGGCCTGCGCCCCGACAGCATGTCTGTCGTGAGCATCGACGCCGCGACGGGCAAGGCCGTCACCATCGGCCTTCCGCGCGACCTGAACCCGACGCCCTTCTCGGCCGGATCGCCCATGCAGGCGCTCTACCCGAACGGGTACGGCTACCGCGGCAAGTGCGACGTGAGTGCGTGCCAGCTGAACTCGATCTACACCGAGGTCTCGGTATACAAGTCCTCGCTCTACCCGAATGCGAAGAAGCAGAACAGCGAGCCGGGCGTTGAGGCCATGCGAGAGGCGCTGCAGGGCGCGCTCGGGATCACGATCCAGTACTACGTCCTCATCGACATGCAGGGGTTCGCCGATCTCGTCGACGCACTCGGCGGCGTCGACATCACAGTGAAGAAGCGCTTGCCCATCGGCGGCGACGAGCAGCTGAATGGCGTCGTCGCCTGGATCGAACGAGGCGCGCAACACATGAACGGCTACACGGCGCAGTGGTACGCGCGCTCCCGCCATGGCTCGAGCGACTACGACCGGATGGCCAGGCAGCGCGAACTGCAGGACGCGATTCTCAAGCAGGTCAACCCGCTCAACGTCGTCTCGAAGTTCCAGGGCATCGCCAAGGCGGGCACGCAGGTGGTCAAGACGGACATCCCGCAGTCCATGCTCGGATACTTCGTCGACCTCGGGCTCAAGACGCGCAAGCTGCCGGTGCAGACGATCGAACTCGTGCCCCCGACGATCGATCCTGCGCACCCGGACTACACCGAGATCCATGCGATGGTCGCGACCGCGCTGAATCCCGTGACTGCGACTCCCACGCCGTAGCAGCCGCCCAAAATACCACAATTACCCCCAAATGAGTCACAGGAACTTCCAAGCGTAGCTTCATACGGTTGGGGGCTGATGTTACGCAGAGACTCCCGCACTAACCAGCGCGAGGGTGGCAGGCTTGCTGCTCTCGACGGCCTTCGTGGACTCGCAGCGATGGTCGTCCTTCTCCATCATTCCCTTCTCCTCGATCCCACGTTTCCCGCCAGTCCGCAGGACGGGAGCGTTGAACCGGGGTCGGCGATCTGGTGGCTCAGCTACACGCCGCTGAAGCTCCTGTCGGCCGGCTGGGAGTCCGTCATCGTCTTCTTCGTCCTGAGCGGACTCGTCGTCACGCTCCCTGCCGTCCGACGGCCAGGCTTCGACTGGATCGCGTTCTACCCCAGGCGGATCGTCCGGCTGCTCGTCCCTGTCATGGCATCCGTGCTCGTCGCGGCGGCCTTCGTCTTCGCCATTCCTCAGATCCCAACGCAGTCCGGTGGGTGGCTCAACACCTCGAGCACGCCAGCGCCCTCCTGGGAGATGGTCGTGCAGGCCTGGGACCTGGTCGGCGGTGACGGTCAGATCAACAATCCGCTGTGGTCACTGCGCTGGGAGCTCCTGTTCTCACTCGCGCTGCCCGTTTTCGTCCTTCTGGCGCTCGTGCTGCGTCGGTGGTGGGGCGCCGGGCTTGCCGGTGCCGTGCTGCTGACCTGGCTGGGAGTGCGAACCGGTTCCGGTGCGCTCAGCTACTTCCCCGCCTTCTTCGTCGGCGCGCTCATGGCCACGCGGCTGGAGGATATCCGCCAGTTCTCCTCACGCATCAACAGGCTCTCGTCGCGGCATCTGGTGTGGTTCGGGATGACCCTCGCGGCGGCCCTGCTGCTGATCGTGACCTGGCTCATGCAACCCGTGTCCGCTGGGCTCGGCGAGCTCACGCCCGCGTTGAAGGCGCTGGCCCCCCTCGCGGCCGCCGGGCTCGTGCTGTCCTGCATCGGATGGCGCCCCCTCGGATCACTCCTGTCGGAGAGGCCGTTCCAGTTCGTCGGCAGAATCTCGTTCAGCGTCTACCTCGTGCACGTGCCGATCCTGATCTTCAGCGGATACCTGTTCCGAGGTCAGCCCGTGTTCGTTCCCATGCTGTTCGGGATCGGGCTCACGCTCCTCGTTGCGGTCTGCTTCTCCTGGCTGGTCGAGCAGCGCAGCCACGGTTGGGCGCGGAGCGCGGGCCAATGGGCATCCGCGCGCTACGCGGCGATGCTGGGCGAACGCCACGAACAGTCGATGGACGGGCAGGCTCGTAGCTACGACGCAGCTAGAGGTCGGCGTGAAGCTGCCACACCCGCTCGGCCGAGTCGCGCCAGCTGAACGCGCGCGCACGATCGGCGGCCTGGACGCGCAGGCGGTCGGACAGCGTTCGGTCGGTAATCACCCGCGAGATCGCGGCAGCGAGACGCTCCGGGTAACCGACGGCATCGTTGCGCTCGACAACAAGTCCAGCACCCCCACCAACCTCGACGAGCGCGGGGTCATCCGAGTGGATGACGGGCGTTCCGAACTGGAACGCTTCGACGAGGGGGAGCCCGAATCCTTCGGCAAGACTGGGGTAGACGAAAACTGTTGCCCGTCTGAGTACGACGGCGAGGTCCTCGTCACTCAGTACGCCGAAGGTCTGCACGCGGCCTTCAGGGAGCCCGGCAGCCGCGGCAAGCCCTTGAATACTGATATCGCCCCATCCCTGAGGTCCAACGACCAGGAGCGGCAGTTCCCGATCCTCGAGTAAGCCAAGTGACTGGATGAGCGGAGCGAGGCCCTTGCGAGGCTCTGCTGTTCCAATGCTCAGGACATACCTCGGGGGGAGTTCCAGCCGTGCGGCGCGGCCATCTTCGTCGGCTGGAAGTCTCAGTGCAGAACTGGGGGCTCCGCCGATAACTCGCACGCGGTCACCGAGTTTAAAGATCTCTTCGAGCTGGGCACCGACGGCGTGGGTCGGTACGACAATGGCGTCGGCGTGCCGCTGAGCACGTTTCGCCATAGACTTGTGCCATGCCACGCCGTGTGGCTTGAGAGTCTCAGGGTGTGTCCACGGGACGACATCGTGAATGGTGACGGCGAGTTGGTCGCCGGTGTCGAGCCGGTCGTGGCTGCGCATCGGCGCGAGCAGGCTTGGTGCGTGGATCATGCCGCCGTCCCCAAGAGGCACCCGAACGCCGTATTGCCAGGCCAGGGCGAGTTCGCGCCGCGCGAGCGGCGCCTTGTGCAGGTGCGCGAGTCCCGGCAGCCGTCGGTTGAGTGCATCCAGTGCCTGCTGCGGGACGGACGACACGATGCCCTCAACGTCGCAACCGGCGGGAGCCGTGGCGATGAGCTGGCGGGTTAGCTCCTCCGTGTACCGACCGATCCCTCCAGGGACGTCGTCGACGAGTTGGTCGACGATTACTCGCAGCGTTGTCATACTTCCCCCAAAACTCCCTGACCGGCCGCGTCCGACAATGCTTCGTTCCAATCGCGCATCGGGCTGAGCCCGGCTGTGCCCCATGCCGCGTGCCCCAGCACCGAGAACGATGGTCGCGGAGCGGGGCGAACGAAGTGTGAGCTGTCGGTCGGTGTGACCCTATCAGGGTTCAATCCAGCGGCGCTGAAGATGGCTCGCGCGAAGTCGAACCAGGTGGCCTCACCGGAATTCGTGCCGTGATAGACGCCCGCGGGAGCATCCGAGTCAAGCAGCAGGACGATCTGGCGGGCGAGATCCGCCGTCCAGGTGGGCTGTCCGCGCTGGTCGTCGATGACGCTCACGGCGTCGTGCGAGGCAGCCAGTTTGAGCATCGTCTTCGCGAAGTTCGGGCCGTGCGCGCCATAGAGCCACGCCCCTCGAACGATGAACGTGCCATCCGGATGCTCCGCGAGTGCGAAGCGTTCGCCGTCGGCCTTGGTGCGCCCGTATGCGGAAATGGGGTCGAGCGGCTCGCCTTCGGCGTATGGCTCCGTTGCGCTGCCGTTGAAGACGTAGTCCGTTGAGACCTGGACAAGGCGGGCGCCGTTTTCGGCGGCAGCGATTGCGAGGTTCCGCGCCCCGATCGCGTTGACCGCATGCGCCGCGTCCTC
>JAVECW010000076.1 GCA_030841285.1 Microbacteriaceae bacterium | reverse complement strand
CGCCGGGTCGGTGGCGGCCAGCGCGAGGGCGGCGCGCTCGGGCTCCTGTGTGCGGTCGGTGACGAACGAGCGCAGCCGGTCGATGGTGCCGCCCGTGGCGAATTGGGCCGCGCCGAGCGTCTCGATGAAGTATCCGCGACGGCAGCGCCCCGAGTCCTCGAAGCCGCTCAGCACCTTGTACGCGAGCGCGAAGCCGCCGGGTGCGCCCTCGTTCATGACGGCGCCGCGGGTGACGACACCGTACCGATCGAGGAGAGTCTCGGCCAGCGCGTGGGCGCGGAGCGTGGTATCCGCTTCGGCCGTGGGCAGGATCGACCAGCGACCGGCCGCTGTCGGCGGACCGCCGCGAGCAGGCATCGTCGGTCGACCCATTGCCCGGCCGCGATACAGGCGTGAGCGCGGCGCCGACCGAGGCCGCTTGTGTGCGCCACCCCCGCCGGTGAGCGTGCGGAGTGGCGCGAGCGTGTCGTTCGTGATGAGACCGGCCCAGGCGAGATCCCAGAGCGCCGTGACGAGGGAGGCGTCGTCGACGACTGTCGCGTCCGGGTGAGCCGAGCCGACGGCATCCGCGAGCTGGCGAAAGAAGAAGCCTCCGCCCGTGCCAAGCGCGGTGAGGATGCTGCGCTGCAGCTCATCGGGATCGTGCTCGACCGGGAGCGGCAGGGTGAGCGGTGCTGTTTCGGCCAGATGCAGGCTTACCCAGCCATCGTTGCCCGGCAGGGATCCGCCCCCCGCCCAGACGACCTCGCCCGTCGCGGTCAGCTCATCGAGCATCGCCGGACTGTAGTCGGAGACCCGGCTCGGCAGCACGAGTGACTCCCATGCCGATGCAGGAATACGAATGCCGGCGAGCTGCTCGATGACGGATGCGACGGCATCCACTCCACGCAGCGTGCTGCCCACGTGCTGCCAGTCGGGCAGGAAGCGCCCGAGAGTCTGCGGGTCGACGGGCTCGACCTCGTGCCGAAGCGCGGCGAGGGACAGCCGGCGCAGACGGCGCAGGACCTCCGCGTCGCACCATTCGTTTCCGTGCGCGTGCGGGCGGAACTCGCCTTCCACCACGCGACGGTCGTGGGAGAGCCGGCGCAGGGCATCCTGCACGATGGCCGTTCCGAGGCCCAGCCGGTCGGCGGCCTCGGTCGTCGTGAACGGCCCGTGCGTGCGCGCGAAGCGACTGACCAGGTCGCCAAGCGGGTCGGCGACGGGCTCGATGAAGGCGTCTGGCACTCCGATCGGCAGCGGCACGCCGAGGGCGTCGCGCAGGCGGCTCGCATCCTCGATCGCCGCCCACCATGCGCGCCCGGCGAACGTCACCCGCAGCGCGCGCCTGGTCTCGACCAGCGTGGTGAGATGGGCGGATGCCTCGGCGTGCATTGCGGGGTCGGTCGATTCCGTGGGGTCGGCAGATCCAGCGCTCCCGGCGGCTTCCGACGTCGCGCCGGCCAGCCGGGCGGCGACCTCCTCGGTCGTGAGGGGGCCAAGCATCCGGAGCAGGTCGGCGGCGCCCTCGATGCCGCGCGCCCTGCGATCGGGCGCGAGGCGCTGCAGTTCGAGCTCGACCCGCTCGATCACGGCGGGGTCGAGCAGTTCACGCAGTTCGGCCCGGCCGAGCAGTTCGGCGAGCAGCCCCGGATCGAGCGAGAGCGCGGCCGCGCGACGCTCGGCCAGGGGGCTGTCGCCCTCGTACATGAAGGCCGCGACGTAGCCGAACAGCAGGGCGCGCGCGAACGGCGACGCGGCATCCGTGGTGGCCTCGACGATCCGCACGCTGCGGGTGGCGATCTGGCGTGCGAGGTCGCCGAGCGCTGGCAGGTCGTAGACGTCCTGCAGGCATTCCCGCACCGTCTCGAGGATGATCGGGAAACTCGGATACTTGCGCGCGACATCCAGAAGCTGGGATGCCTTCTGCCGCTGCTGCCAAAGCGGGGACCGCTTGCCTGGGTTGTACTTGGGCAGCAGGAGCGCCCGCGCCGCGCATTCGCGGAAACGCGCGGCGAACAGCGCGGATCCGCCGACCTCGTCGGTGACGAGGGCATCCAGTTCATCGGGGTCGAAGACGAAGAGCTCAGCGCCGGGCGGCTCCGTTTCGGTGTCTGGGATCCGCACGATGACGCCGTCATCGCTCGCCATGCACGCGCCATCGATGCCGAATCGCTCGCGGACACGCGCGCCGACCGCAAGCGCCCATGGCGCGTGGACCTGCATGCCGAATGGGGAATGTAGTACGACCCGCCAGTCGCCGAGCTCGTCACGGAAGCGTTCGACGACGAGCGTGCGATCGGTGGGCAGGTGAGCGGTGGCCGTGCGCTGCTCGGCTAGGAAGGAGAGCAGGTTATTGGTCGCCCATGTGTCAAGACCCGCCGCGGCGCAGCGCTCCCTCGCGTCAGCATCGGATGCCGCACTCACCTCACGCACGAACGCCCCGACCGCGCGGCCGAGCTCCACGGGCCTGCCGAGCCCGTCGCCCTTCCAGAACGGGAGCCGACCCGGTTCCCCGAACGCCGGGGTCACCAGCACGCGGTCGTGCGTGATCTCCTGGATGCGCCAGCTTGTCGAGCCGAGGGCGAACACGTCCCCGACGCGCGACTCGTAGACCATCTCCTCGTCGAGTTCGCCGACCCGGCTCGCCTTCTCGCCGACCATGTAGACCCCGAACAGTCCTCGATCGGGGATCGTGCCTCCGCTCGTGACGGCCAGGCGCTGAGCACCCGGCCGACCCGTCAGCGTGCCCGTGTCACGATCCCACACGATGCGCGGGCGCAGTTCGGCGAACTCGTCGGACGGGTATCGCCCGGCGAGCAGGTCGAGCGTCGCGTCGTATGCACTGCGCGGCAGACTGGCGAACGGGGCGCTGCGTCGAATCGTCTCGAACCACTCGTCGGCGTCGATCGGTTCGAGCGCGACCGCCGCGACCGTTTGCTGGGCAAGGATGTCGAGCGGATTGGTCGGCACGGCCAGCGTCTCGATGAGCCCGGCGGTCATCCGCTCCGAGGCGACGGCAGAGTGGATCAGGTCGGCGCGGTGCTTCGGGAAGACGATGCCGCGCGATATTTCGCCGACTTGGTGGCCGGCGCGACCCACGCGCTGCAGCCCGCTCGCCACGGATGGCGGCGACTCGACCTGGACGACCAGGTCGACCGCGCCCATGTCGATCCCGAGCTCGAGGCTCGAGGTCGCGACGACGCAGCGCAGGCGGCCCGACTTGAGATCGTCCTCGATGAGCGCTCGCTGCTCCTTGCTGACCGAGCCGTGGTGCGCGCGGGCGAGGACGGTGTCGCCCGCCGAGCCCTGCGTCGCCCCCGATGCCCCCATGAGCTCGGCCGGCGCCCTCTGCCGGTCGGGTAGAGCCGGCGAACTCTGCCGGTCGAGTGCACGCGTATCGTGGCCCCCGTCGAGCAGACCGCGCGTATCGAGACCCGCGCCCACGAGCTCGCGCGTATCGAGACCCCCGTCACCAGACATCCTCGACTCGTAGATCTCATTGAACCGGGCCGTGAGCCGTTCTGCCAGGCGCCGCGAGTTCGCGAACACGATCGAGGAGCGATGCTCGAGGATCCGGTCGACGATCGCCTCCTCCACATGCGGCCAAATCGAGCCGGATTGCGCACTCGATGCCGCAGCCGATCCCTCGGACGCGGGCGCGGTCCCGAGTTCACTCATGTCCTCGACCGGCACGACGACACTCAGATCGAACCGCTTTCCGGATGCCGGCGCCACGATTTCGACGGGCGCGCGACCTCCGAGAAAGCGCGCCACCTCCTCCGGCGGCCGCACGGTCGCAGACAGCCCGATGCGTTGCGCCGGGCGCGCGAGCATCGCATCCAGTCGCTCGAGCGAAACGGCGAGATGGGCGCCGCGTTTGGTGGCCGCGACGGCGTGCACTTCGTCGATGATGACGGTCTCGACCGATCGCAGCGTCTCGCGCGCGGCCGAGGTGAGCATGAGGAACAGCGACTCTGGCGTCGTGATCAGTATGTCCGGCGGCGTCTTCACGAGCGCCCGTCGGTCGCTGGACGGCGTATCGCCCGAGCGCACGCCCACGGTCACGTGCGGCGGTTCGGCGCCCAGGCGCTTCGCCGTCTGCGTGATGCCGACGAGCGGTGCGCGCAGGTTGCGTTCGACGTCGACGCCGAGCGCCTTCAGCGGCGAGATATAGAGCACACGCGTGCCGGCGGTGTTCGCGCTGCCCGCCGACGCATCCGCCGCTGCCAGCCGGTCGATCGCCCACAGGAAAGCGGAGAGCGTCTTGCCCGATCCGGTTGGCGCAACGACGAGCGCGTTCGCGCCACGGGAGATCGCATCCCACGCGCCGATCTGGGCATCCGTGGGCGCGGGAAAGGCCCCGCTGAACCACGCGCGGGTCGCGGGAGAGAAGCGTTCGAGCACGTCGCTCATCCCACTATCTTCGCCGACTCCGCCGACAGCAGACTCACCTCCCTCGTCGGACGAGCCGACGATTCGCCGCCGCGACAGGCGACAACTTGTCGCCCCGCCGACAGGCCGCCTAGAGCCGGGCGCGAATGAACGCGGCGATGTCGGTCAGTTCCGACGATGAAATCGAGTGCGCCATACCCTCGTAGACGCGACTATCGAGCGTCGAGTGCGCGGGAAGCCAGTCCTGGGTCCGCTCGATCGAGACCGCGGGAATCGAGGTGTCCGCGGTGCCGCGCCCCCAGAACACGGGCGGACGCCGCTTGACGAGCTCGATGTCGTTGTCGTGCGCACCGCGTGCCACGAACCCGGACAGTGCGACGGCATAGTCGAAGCGCGCGGGGGCGAGTCGCAGGAGTTGCAGTGCCACCGCGGCCCCTTGCGAGAAACCGAGCAGACCAACGGATGGCGCTTCCAGCGTATCGATCCAATCGAGCACGGCACGCGCGGCGGCGTCCGCACTTTCGGCGCTCGGATCCGCCGTGTCGTTGCTGAAGCGCGAGAACCACGCGTAGCCGGGGCCCTCGGGGATCGGTGCACGTACGGACGCAATGACCGGCTCGAGGGGAAGGTAGGCGGAGAGGCCGAACAGGTCGGTTTCATCGGATGCGTAGCCATGCATGAGCACGAGCAGCGGACGCCCCTCCCGGTCAGCTTCCGAGGCGGACCACAGCACAGCCCTCGGATCGACGGCTGGGGTGGGTGGTGTCCTGGTCATTGCGCTCCTTATTTACTTGCCATTCCATCTTTGCGCCTTATCGGCACCACGGGGGCCGTCTACAGCGGATCGCCACGAAATCGAGAGCATTCCTTACGTAAGATCGGACTCATGAGCGTGCGCACCCCCGATCCGGCCCCCACTGGCGACACGCCGGACAACGAGCCAGCCTGGTTGAGCGACATCGAACTCGAGGAGGTCCGACGTCGATTGCCACTGCTCTACGTCGAGGCCGTGCCCGTGCGGGTCGACGGGCTGGGCCAGATCGTCGAGGTCGGCATCCTGCTGCGCGCCAATGCCGTTGGCGAGATGACGCGCACCCTCGTCTCCGGCCGGGTGATGTACGGCGAGACCCTGCGCGAGGCGCTCTTCCGCCACCTCGAGAAGGACCTTGGCCCCATGGCCTTTCCCCAGCTCCCCGCGAGTGCGGTGCCGTTCCAGGTCGCGGAGTACTTTCCCATGCCCGGCGTCTCGCAGTACACGGATGACCGCCAGCACGCGGTCTCGATGGCGTACGTCGTTCCCGTCACGGGCACCTGTGAGCCGCGTCAGGACGCGCTCGAGCTGACGTGGGTAACCCCGGAGGAGGCGGCGTCGGCCGAGATCTCCGAGGAGATGGAGGGTGGTCGTGGCGCGCTACTGCGCGCGGCGCTCGCATCCGTCGGTCGCCTGCCCTAAGGCAGAACGAGGGAGCGGATGTCGCCAATTCAGAAGCAGCCTCAGCGCACGCCGCTAGGGTGGATGCCACTCAGCGCACCAGTCGGATCTCGCTGATCGACGCGTCGCCGATCGGATCGGCCTTTCTCGCGCCGTCGGCTTCGAACCCGTTCCGTGTGTAGAACCTGCGGGCCCGAGGGTTGTCTTCCGCGATCCAGAGCGATGCCGGTCGCTGGCCGAGCGTGGCCTCAATCAGTCCTTGCGCGAGCCCGGATCCGTGCTGCGCCGCGAGCAGATAGATGGCGTAGAGCTCGACTTCGCGTGGCGCGTCGGCGTCGCGAGCCGGGCCCGCAAACGCGAACCCAACGATCTGCTCCGATTGCTCTGCGACGTGGATTGTTCGATCCGGACGCTCAGAGTTGAGGATGCCGGACCACATCGCGGTGCGCTGGTCGACGGAAATCGCTTCGAGAAAGTCGGCCGACAGCAGGTGTGTGTACGCTTCGCGCCACGCCTGCACGTGCACCAGGGCGATCCCGGCGGCATCGCTCGCAGTCGCGGGCCGGATGCTCGAGGCTGCGTTCACGAGAGCGAGCCTATAGCGCTCGCGGGTGCGCGGGGCGCAGAAAAATGCACAACAAAATGGCCCCTCACGCCGAAGCGCGAGGGGCCAGAGTTTGGTGAGCGTACGAGGGTTAGCCCTGCGCGCGACGCGGGCCGCGGCCGCGACCGGTGCCGCCACCGCCGACGAGGCTGCCAACGTGCAGCTTGCCGCCGGAGCGACCCGCCCCGCCCTGGCCGGCGTTCGACTGCGAGCGGCCATGTGAGGCGGATGCTCCCTCGCTGCGCGAGTTGCCGCCTTGAGTGGATGCGCCGTCGTTGCGCGCGTTGCCGTGACCGGCAGTCGCCGGACGACCGGAGCGGTCCCTGCGCGGACGACCGGATGCGGCATCCGCCGACCCGCCGCGTCCGTTGCCCTGTGCGGAGCGACCGTCGCGACCTGCGCTCTGGCCGTCGCGGCCCGAACCCTGTCCGTCGCGTGCCGCGCGCTTGCGCTGCGCGTTCGCACCCTGCGAGCGACCGCCTCGCGGCTGGCCGCCGCCCTGGCCGCGTTCCGGCTGAGCCTGGCGCGGCAGCGGCTTGACATATGCCGCGACGTCGCCGACGAGCTTGACGACCGGCGCCGAGTTGGCATCCACTTGCTGCGGGGTCACCGCAATGGCGGCCTTGCGCAGGAGGGTCTTGACGTCCGAACGCTGCGTGGGCAGCACGACGGTGACGACGTCACCTTCGCTGCCGGCGCGCGCGGTGCGGCCCGAGCGGTGCAGGTAGGCCTTGTGCTCCATCGGCGGGTCGACGTGGACGACGAGTTCGACATTGTCGACGTGCACACCGCGAGCGGCGACATCCGTCGCAACGAGAACGCGCACATCGCCGGCGCCGAACGCCGCGAGGTTGCGGTCACGGGCCACCTGCGAAAGGTTTCCGTGCAGGTCGACCGACGGGATGCCGGCATCCGTGAGCTGCTTCGCGAGCTTCTTGGCGTGGTGCTTGGTGCGCATGAAGAGGATGCGGCGGCCGGTACCAGAGGCGAGCTTCTCGACGAGAACGCGCTTGGCTTCGACGCCGTCGACCTCGAAGACGTGGTGGGTCATGGCTGCGACGTGGCTCGTGGCCTCGTCGACCGAGTGCAACACCTCGTTCTGCAGGAAGCGCTTGACGAGCTTGTCAACGCCGTTATCGAGCGTCGCGGAGAACAGCAGGCGCTGGCCACCGGTCGGCGTCTTGTCGAGGATGCGCGTGACAACGGGCAGGAAGCCCAGATCGGCCATGTGGTCGGCCTCGTCGAGCACCGTGATCTCGACCGCGTCGAGCGACACGAAGCCCTGCTTCATGAGGTCTTCGAGGCGTCCGGGGCAGGCGACGACGATGTCGACGCCGGCCTTGAGCGCGGCGACCTGGCGCTGCTGCGAGACGCCGCCGAAGATCGTGGTGGTCTTCAGGCCGTACGCGTCCGCGAACGGGGTAAGGGCCGCCGTGATCTGGGTGGCGAGCTCGCGGGTCGGAGCGAGGATGAGGCCGAGCGGTCGACCGGAACGGCGCTGGCCGCCGGCCAGCTTGCCGCCCAGGCGGGCGACCATCGGGATGGAGAATGCGAGGGTCTTGCCGGAGCCGGTCTTGCCGCGGCCGAGCACGTCGCGCCCGGCGAGCGTGTCTGGCAGGGTGTCGGTCTGGATCGGGAACGGCTCGGTCTTGCCGTCGGCCGCGAGAACGGCGACGAGCGGCGCCGGAACGCCGAGTGAACTAAAAGTGGTTTCAGACAAAGTGTGGTGCCTTTCGGGCATCGCCCCATGCTGGCTGAACAGGCCGCAGGCCGTATCGAATACCTCGATACGCCGCTGAGCGGCACTCGATCATCAGGTTGGGGATGAATGGCGAAGGTGCCAAGGGGCACATCCGTTCGCCGTAAGAAAGTTTCAACAGAACTCAGCGGGGACGAACCCGGCGCTGGCATGAAGAGGTGCGTTCTACGACGCAGGGAGTCCAACGGTGGACTCGCAAGTACACCGAGTCTAGCGGATGACCCCGTAGCGTTCGCCAACCGGGACCTCGACGGGCAGGATATTGCCAGCCTGGGCAAGGGGACACGCCCATTCGGGGTCGTATGCGCAACTCGGGTTGTATGCGAAGTTGAAGTCGAGAACGAGGGAGCCGATGCCGTCGCTCGCGGTCGATCCGAGGTCGGCACCCTTGACGGTGTCGATCAGGTAGCGACCCCCGCCGTACGTGCCCCCGGGGCGCCCGGCGAGCGCATCCTTGACCGGAATGAAGATGCCGCCCGCGTACGAGGCCAGACGCCAGACGTCGAGCGTGCCGGCGAACGGAACGCGAACCGTGCCGAGGAGCTCGAACGGCACAACCTCGTCGGTTCCGGTTGGAACGTCCATGCGCACCTCGGAGACGGATGGGATCAGATCGAGCTCGAACCGCCAGTCCGGATCGTATGGCGCGACTGGCAGCCCGGTGAACTCGGCCCGGTCCTCGGCGAGGAGAGGCGATGCCGGATGCGCGGCGAACAGGTCGTCGCGCGCCGCCATCCACAGAGCGTGGGCAGCAGCGGGGTCGCTCGCAGCCAACTGGCGCACGCCGGCATAGAGCCCGAAGACGCGCCGACGCCAGTCGGCGATATCCAGAGCGGTCAGCAGGTCGGTCACGGCCCAAGTCTGCCACTCGCGCTGGTGCGATCGAGTCGCCACACCCGCCGTCACCCCCATGCGCTACAACTGGAAGCATGGCGATCCGCTTCTGGCTGGCAGTCGTGCACCGCGAGCACGTGCTGCGCGGCGTCGCGCTCGGAATCGCGCAGGTCAATCACGGCGCGAAGGCACCGCTCGCGCGGATGGGGGAGAGCGACGGCCTGGTCTACTACTCGCCGCGCACTTCCTATCCGGATGGTGATCCGCTCAAGGAGTTCACGGCGATCGGCCGCATCGCCGACGACCAGGTCTTCCAGGACGCCGAAGCCTCAATGCAGCGCGATTCGTACGCCACGGGCGGCCGGGTGGACGACTTCCGGCCATGGCGACGCCGCGTCGATTACGACACGGATGCCGTGTCCGCGCCCATCCGACCACTCCTGTCGGTGCTCGAGTTCACGCGTGAGAATCCGAACTGGGGGTACCAGCTCCGGCGCGGGCTGATCGAGCTTTCCCGGCACGACTTCGACGTCATCCGCGCCCAGATGCGGCGCCCATCGCCAGATGACCACGGCGCGCGCTGGGCTACGATATCTCGGTGACCCAGCCGCTCGCATCCGACCCACACGCCCAAGCCAAGTACCAGATCCGCCTCGATTGGGGTGTCGCCGGAGCAGAAGCCGTGGCACAGGATGCGGATGTCATCGTGTGGGTCGACGTGCTCCCGCCGGCTGACGGCGACACGTCGGTCGTGACCAGGCTGCCTGGTTCCGGCGTGGTCATCGAGGGCGGGTTGACGACTGCTGGCGCGACGGCCCAGTGGGTGCTCGACCACCAGGTGCGTCTCGGGCGGCGCGCCATGGTCGCCGTCATTCCGGCCGGCGCCCAGAGAGCGGATGGCAGCACGCGTTTTGCGGTCGAGGACCTGCTCGGGGCCGGCGCGGTCATCGACGCGCTCGCGACGTTCGGGATCGACTACTGCTCGCCGGAGGCCGCCGCAGCCTCCTCGTCCTTCGTCGGGCTGCGCGGTGCGGTCGCGCACCTGCTCACGGCGTCCGTGTCCGGCCAGGAGTATGCGCCGGATGCACGCGCCACCCAGGTCACTCCGTACGGCGTGCTCAACTCGCGCTCCGAGATCCGCGTTCACAGGCTAAATTCAGCGTCGGAATGACGCAGCGACCTCCCGCGTTGGCCCCGCTGGAGGACAAAGAAAATGAAAGCTGTTCTGAACAACACCGTGATCGCCGAGGCTCCCAAGGAAGACCTCATCCACATCGAGGGCAACTGGTATTTCCCGCCCGCGAGCGTGAATTCGGAGTTCCTGGAGACAAGTGTCACCCCATACACCTGCCCGTGGAAGGGCGAGGCCCAGTACTTCAGCGTGAAGGATGGCGAAACCCTGCTGCAGGATCGCGCGTGGAGCTACCCGAATCCGTACCCGACCTCGTTCGACCGAGTGGGCAAGGACTTCAGCAGCTATGTGGCGTTCTGGAAGGACGTTCGCGTCGTCGAATAACTAGCCGGATCGAGGCTGATCGTCAGCCCTTGTCGCCCATGCCGCGGATGCCGCGGTGGCGGCTCCCTGCGTGGCAGTTCCCGCGGCGGCAATCCGCCGCGTGGAGCTGACCTCGCGGTGCTGCCAGTTGATCAGGTTCGCCACGTCAAAGCGCTTGGAGCATGACCCGCAGGCGAGGGCGCGCACAGGCTTGCGGTATCGGTAATGGATATGCCCGTTCGGACATGTTCCCACCCAGGGTGCAAACTCGTCGGCGATCGCGCCACCGTGCAGGCGCCTGCCCTCGTAGCCCAGGTCGACCGCGATCGCCCGCCAACGCGGCCCATGGCCTGAGCGCGAACCGGCGAGTGCGTGCGCGACCTCGTGCAGCAGGATCTGGTGGATCTCGTCGTCTTCGTACCGAGAGGCCAGATAGCGCGACACCGTGATGCGCTTGAGCGTGTAGTTGCAGAGTCCGGCGCGCGTCTTGGCGTTGTCGAAGCCGAACGACCACACCGTCTCATCCAGGTGCAGGGCGATGAGGGCGTTCGCCCACCGTCGCACTCGCTCGAGGTCCGCCATGCTCGAAATGATACGCGCGAGGGGCGACACCGCGACTGTACGCGCGCGGGGATACCCCAGCCTGCATCACTCCTTGCGTCGCTCCTCGTCCAGGAACGACTCCGCGACCGCGAGCGCGATGAGCGCGCTCTCGAGTTCGTCAGTGGATGCGCCCAGCTTCTCGCGCAGGGAAACCGCGGCGGCGAAGTCCGCGACCGCGCCTTCGAACTCGTGCTGGTCGAATAGCACCTTGCCCCGGTGCTGGCATGCGAACGCTTCGATGGCCGTCCAGTCATGGATGCGGGCCTCGTCGGCACACCCAGAGAGTTCCTTATATGCCTCTTCGAGCTTGCCCTGGTATTGCAGGACCTGTGCTCGGCGGATCCGGGATCCGAGAAGCTGCTCGCGATCGCCCGTGAAGCGCGCCTGGCGCACTGCCTCGTTCGCAAGCTCCCACGCCTCATCCAGTCGTCCTACGAGTCGGAGCAGAGCGACCTTCTCGCTGAGTGCGCTCAGGCTTCGTAGCTCTCCCAGCTCGGTGAGTCGATCGCCGGCTGCCCGGAGATCGACACGTTCGCGAAGAGTTGTGGGGTCGTAACCAAGGATGATGCTCAGGATGTTGCTCCAAGTCGTGCGCGGCGGGCACGCGATGTGTCCGCCCATCTCGACGGGTTCGAACCAAGGATAGTCGCGGGTCGCCGCGACCAGGCGATACCACGCCACCGAACGATCAGCCCCTACGGAACCATCAGCCCGCTACGGCACCATCAGCCCGCTACGGCACGATCAGCCCGCTACGGCACGATCAGCCCGTGGGCTCCAGCGCGACCTCGAGGATGCGATCGTCGCCCGCGCGCGCGGTGCCGCGCCCATCGGTGTTGTTGGTGAGCATCCACAGCGTGCCCGAGGGGCCGGCGATCACGTCGCGGATGCGCCCGTAGGCATCCGGATACCACTCGACGGCCGTCACGGCAGCGCCCGCGTCGCCGGGGTAGATCGCCCAGAGCCGTTGGCCGCGCAGGGCCGCCATGAAGATCGTGTCCTTGATGATCGCAATCCCGCTCGGGCTGGCCTCATTGGTCCGCCACTGGTAGACCGGGTCGATATATGCCGGGTTGTGTCCGATGCCCTCGACCGCGGGCCAGCCGTAGTTGCCGCCCGGCGTGATCCGGTTGAGTTCATCCCAGGTGTTCTGGCCGAACTCGCTGGCCCAGAGCGTTCCGTGCGAGTCCCACGCGATGCCCTGCGGGTTTCGATGCCCGAATGAGTACACGGGCGAGCCGGCGAACGGATTGTCGGCCGGCACAGCTCCTGTGGGAGTCACCCGCAGGATCTTGCCGCCGAGGGAGTCCTTGCTCTGCGCCGTGGCCGCTCCGGCCCCAGCATCACCGGTCGTGATATAGAGCATGCCGTCCGGGCCGAAGGCGATCCGCCCCCCGTCGTGAAAGCTGGCCTTGGGGATGCCGACGACCACGTTCTCGGGATCGCCAAGGCTGTAACTGCCAGGGCCGCCCATCAAGCGCTCCCGGATGACACGGTTGTCGTTCGCGGTGGTCAGGTAGATGTAGAGGTACCCCGGAGTGTGGCCCGCTTGCACGGCCAGCCCGAGCAGTCCGCTCTCGCCGGCATGAACGACGCCGCGCACGAAGCCCGCCTGGCGCAGGCCGCCACGGGGCAGGCGCTCACGGATGACGCCAGTGTCGCGTTCGCTGATGAGCGTCGACCCGCTCGGAAGGTTGACCATCGACCATGGCGCCTTGAGGCCGGTCTCGATCGTGACGGGTTCACCGGACGGCCGTACCCGGACCGCGGGTGTGGCGCTCGCCGAGGGCTGCGGCGTCGACTGCGTCTGGCTCGGACCCGGAGCGGGAGTCGGCATCTCCGTGGTGCATCCAGCCAGCGCACCGATCGTGAGCAGCGCGGTTGTCGCCCCAGCAGCCAGCCTGCGTGCAGGGGTGCGACCCGTTGTGCATGCCCGACTGCGAGACATCCCACCTCCCGATGCCTTACAGTCTGCTCCCTTCACCCACCCCTCCGCCGAGTCGCACTGCGCGACTCGCAGGCTTAGTCCCGGCGGGTACCGGTCTGGAAGATGCTGCGCGCGGGCGGCGGCGATGGCACGGCCGTCGCATCCGTCACGATGGATGCCCCCGCGGCGAACGCCGTGAGTTCTGCGCCCGCGACAGCCTTCGCCGGATGCGGCCCGCCCGCCAGCAGCCGCGGCAGCCAGTCGAGCGGAAGCGCGGCATTGGACCCGACCAGCACGACATTGCCAAACCGGCGCCCCTTGAGGACCTGAGTTTCCGCCAGCGCCGAGACATGCGCGACCGCCGCACCGAGCGTGGCCACCTGACCGCGCGCGAACGTGAGCGGCGGCCCGTCGGCGATGTTGACGAGCACGATGCCATCCGGAGCAAGCAGTGACACCGCTGACCGGTAGAACTCCACGCTCGTCACGTGCGCCGGCGTACGCGCCCCGCTGAAGATGTCGATGATGAGGAGGTCGACGGAGCCTCGGAGGCCGGGCGGGAACTTGCCCACGACCTCGCGCGCGTCCCCGTGCCGCACCCGGATCTGCGCGCCACGCGGCAGCGGCAGGTTTTCGCGCACCAGGTCGACGAGGTCGCTCTCAAGCTCGACCACCTGTTGGCGCGAGCCTGGCCTGGTCGCCGCGATGTAGCGCGGCAGCGTGAGCGCGCCCGCGCCGAGGTGCACGGCCGTGATCGGCTCGCCAGGGTCGCCGATGAGATCGATCACGTGGCCCATTCGCGCGACGTACTCGAAGAAGAGCTGCGTCGGGTCGTCGAGGTTCACGTGCGATTGCGGCGTCCCGTCGACGACGAGCTGGAACGACCCAGGCACGAACCGATCGGGCTCGATCACGGCGCGATAGCCGCTCTCTTTCAAGACGATTGACGGATGCTCGACCACGCGTCAACCCTAACCGCGCGTTCGTCCCGCGAACGCGCGAGTTGCCAGAGAACGAAGCTTGGATGCGTCGCATCCGCAATTCTCTGGCAAGTCGATGGGCGGCACGAGGCGGGAACAACACGACCACGCGGGCGGTTATACCTGACAAGTACTCCGGGGTCAAGAATTAAGTAGACATAGCGCGTCGCAATGTCATATAGTTGTTCTTTGCGCTCCCAGACAAATCTTCGCCTTCATATTGTGGTCGGCTTTGCGTGCTCGGGCCTGTGACAACAGGTCATATCGGCACCAGCAAACGGACGTCGCGGGAGTACTCGTCCACATATTAAACACTCTGACCGACAGTAACTGAGGCCCGACGGGGCCCACGGAGGTTATTTCCTTGGCTGCTGCGCGCAACGCAACCACCACATCAAAGGCACTAAAGAACGGACGAGGAGCATCTCGTCTTTCGTTCGCAAAGATCACAGACACCCTGACGGTTCCGGATCTGCTCGCATTGCAGACCGAGAGCTTTGACTGGCTCGTCGGAAACGACGCCTGGAAGGCGCGCGTTGTCGAGGCCGAGGCGCAGGGTCGCCAGGATCTGCCGAGCCACACCGGACTCGAGGAGATCTTCGAGGAGATCTCTCCCATCGAGGACCTCGGTGAGACGATGCAGCTCTCCTTCACGAACCCCTTCCTCGAAGAGAAGAAGTACTCGATCGACGAGTGCAAGGAGAAGGGCAAGACCTACTCCGCTCCGCTCTACGTCGAGGCCGAGTTCATGAACCACCTCACGGGTGAGATCAAGACGCAGACCGTCTTCATGGGCGACTTCCCTCTCATGACCGAGAAGGGCACCTTCGTCATCAACGGCACGGAGCGTGTCGTTGTGTCCCAGCTCGTTCGTTCCCCCGGCGTGTACTTCGAGCGCGCGCAGGAGAAGACGAGTGACAAGGACATCTACTCGGCTCGCATCATCCCGAGCCGCGGTGCATGGCTCGAGTTCGAGATCGACAAGCGCGACCAGGTCGGCGTTCGCATCGACCGCAAGCGCAAGCAGTCGGTCACGGTCTTCCTCAAGGCCCTCGGCCTGACGAGCGAAGAGATCCTCGAGGAGTTCAAGGGCTTCCAGTCCATCGAGCTCACCCTTGAGAAGGATGCCATCCTCACCAAGGAAGAGGCGCTCAAGGACATCTACCGCAAGCTGCGTCCGGGCGAGCAAGTGGCCGCCGAGGCCGCACGCGCGCTCCTCGACAACTTCTACTTCAACCCGAAGCGCTACGACCTGGCAAAGGTTGGTCGTTACAAGATCAACCGCAAGCTCGGTATTGACGCTCCGCTGAGCGACTCCGTGCTGACCACGCAGGACATCATCGCGACGATCAAGTACCTGGTGTCGCTGCACGACAACCAGACCACGATCGCCGGTGTCCGCGACGGCAAGAAGATCGACCTGCGTCTCGACGTGGACGACATCGACCACTTCGGTAACCGTCGTATCCGCGCCGTCGGCGAGCTCATCCAGAACCAGGTCCGCACGGGCCTGTCCCGCATGGAGCGCGTCGTCCGCGAGCGCATGACCACGCAGGACATCGAGGCCATCACGCCGCAGACGCTTATCAACGTGCGTCCGGTCGTCGCCGCGATCAAGGAGTTCTTCGGCACCAGCCAGCTCTCCCAGTTCATGGACCAGAACAACCCGCTCGCGGGTCTCACCCACAAGCGTCGTCTCTCCGCTCTTGGCCCTGGTGGCCTGAGCCGTGAGCGCGCCGGCGTCGAGGTCCGTGACGTCCACCCGTCGCACTACGGCCGCATGTGCCCGATCGAGACTCCTGAAGGCCCGAACATCGGCCTGATCGGTTCGCTCGCATCGTTCGCGCGGATCAACTCGTTCGGCTTCATCGAGACGCCGTACCGCCGAGTGGTCAAGGGCAAGGTCACCGAGACCATCGACTACCTCACCGCGAGCGAAGAGGACGACTTCGTTGTCGCCCAGGCCAACGCTCCGCTGACGGCAGACTCCCACTTCGCCGAGGCTCGTGTTCTCGCGCGTAAGAAGGGTGGCGAGGTCGACCTGATCCCGGCCGAGGAAATCGGCTACATGGATGTCTCCCCGCGCCAGATGGTGTCCGTCGCGACGTCCCTCATCCCGTTCCTCGAGCACGACGACGCAAACCGCGCCCTCATGGGTGCGAACATGCAGCGTCAGGCTGTCCCGCTGGTTCGCAGCGAGAGCCCGCTCGTCGGTACCGGTATGGAGGGCTACGCAGCCATCGACGCCGGTGACGTGCTCACCGCCGACAAGGCCGGTGTCGTCTCCGAGGTTTCGGCCGACGCTGTCACCATCCAGCTGGATGAGGGCGGAACGCAGACCTACTACCTGCGCAAGTTCGACCGCTCCAACCAGGGCACCAGCTACAACCACCGCGTTGTCGTCAACGAGGGTGACCGCATCGAGGCCGGCGAGGTCGTCGCAGACGGCCCGGCCACCGAGAACGGCGAGCTCGCGCTCGGCAAGAACCTGCTCGTCGCGTTCATGCCGTGGGAGGGTCACAACTTCGAGGACGCGATCATCCTCAGCCAGAACCTGGTGAAGGACGACGTCCTCTCCTCGATCCACATCGAGGAGTA
>JAVECW010000048.1 GCA_030841285.1 Microbacteriaceae bacterium | reverse complement strand
GGTGACGGGGTCTGGGTGTCGAGCAGTCCGTATGCGCCCGTGTAGACGTTCCCGCCGATGCGTTGCTTGATATCGCTGAGTTCGATCGTCGGGATCTGGTTCCCCGTCGCCGAGCGCCCGGGGATGCGGGGCTCGCCGGCCTTGAGACGCGCGACGACCGTGACCTCGCCGGTTGGAGCGGCGGGCACGGAATTCGGGGCATCCGTCTTGGTTCCGGTGGGAACCCAGCCACGATCGATCACGAAGATGGAGCCATCCGCCAGCCGGAGCGGGGTCAGGACCTCGAAACCGGGGCCGTTGAGCGGACGGTTGCGCACGAGCAACTCGTCGTTCCGCAGGTAGGTGCCCGTGGCTGTCACGCGCGCCCATTCCTGGCTGTCCTTGAATGATGTCGCCGACGGCAGCGCCTCGGCCAGAGCGACCGGCTTCGAGTTGAAGTTTGCGTCGATCAGCGCGTTCGCCGCCGCGGCTTCCTTGCTCCTGGCCAGCTGCCACGCCGACAGGCCGCCGCACGCGATGGCGAAGATGATCGCAAACGCGAGGTAGCCGAGCCATCGCCGAGAAAACGCAAAACGCCAGTTGCTCATGCCTGTCTTTCGATCTCGTCGGCTGGATCTGTCTGAGCGGCCTCGTCAGCCTTGCCGGCCGCGTCAGTTTCGCCGATTGCGTCAGTTTCGCCGATTGCGTCAGCAGCGACGACGCGCAGCGGGAAATCCCTGGCCGCGAGAAACTCGCGCAGGAAATCCACATGCTCATCGCACGCCAGCCACACTTTAACGCGGTCTGCTGTGTGAATCTTCGGATTCCGCCACTCGATGCGCGATGTGGCGCGCTCCCGGCATCCGGCGCGTGAGCACGTCAGGCGCTCCGGCGTCTCGTCGAACCCGATCACGCGTTGCGATCCTCGCTCGCGTCGTCCGCGTGCGTTTCGTCAGCCTGCGTTTCGTCGGCGTGCGTCTCATCCGCGCTCGTCTCATCCGACTCGAGACGGCCTGGCGGCCTCGTCGGGAACATGGGCATGATGTTTCCTGGCCGCTCAACCTCGTTCGCATGCGGATTCGCGCCCACGTTCGCGATCACGACAGCGAAGTAGGGCAGGAAGATCGCACCGATCGCCGGGATTATGGCCCACCAGCCCGGCACGAACAGGATCGAGACCAAGCAGAGCACACGGATCCCCATCGCGACCGAATACTTGATCATCCGGCTGTGTCGCTCCGCGTCGGGTGACAGCGGAAGAGAAGTGATCGACTGGTTCTTCATGTCCGTTACCCGTATCGCGAATCGGGAGCGATCCGTCTGACTTAAGCCTACGTCCCGGCTGCACATAAACTGGTACGCGTTTGACGCATGGCGGGTGCCTCGCGTCCAGAGAGGACCACGGCATGACAACGCCACGCACTGTACTCGTCACCGGCGGAAACCGCGGCATCGGCTACGCCATCGCCGAGGAATTCGTGGCGCAGGGTCACCGCGTGGCCGTGACGGCTCGCTCGGGCAGTGGTCCGGATGGCAGCCTCACCGTGCGAGCAGACGTGACGGATGCCACATCCGTCGACGCTGCATTCACCGAGGTCGAGGCCGCACTCGGCCCCGTCGAGGTGCTCGTCGCGAACGCGGGAATCACACGCGACACGCTTCTCATGCGCATGACCGAGGACGACTTCGACGCCGTCATCGACACCAACCTGGGTGGAGCGTTCCGCGTGGTCAAGCGTGCGTCGAAGGGCATGCTCAAGGCGCGTTACGGCCGCATCGTCCTCATCTCGAGTGTCGCCGGCCTGCTCGGCTCGGCGGGCCAGATCAACTACGCGTCATCCAAGAGCGGACTCGTCGGCATGGCTCGCTCGATCACGCGCGAGCTCGGTGCCCGCGGCATCACGGCCAACGTCGTCGCACCGGGGATCATCGAGACCGACATGACGGCGGAGTTGCCTGAGGCTACGCTGGCCGACTACAAGAAGAGCATCCCCGCCGGTCGGTTCGCCACGGCATCCGAGGTCGCCAGGGTCGTCACCTGGCTTGCTGGCGACGACTCCGCCTACATCTCGGGCGCCGTCATCCCAGTCGATGGCGGCCTGGGCATGGGCCACTAGCTCCTCTCTGCTGGTTGAGTAGGCCGCCCGCGGTGCAGGTTGAGTAGGCCGCCCGCGGCCGTATCGAAACCGCCCTGTGGACAATTCCAGCGGCACTCTCTCACCCGTACGACACTGGCCGTCATCCAACGATGAAGCAGGTGACTATGCCGTACGTCTACATCCTTCGATGCTCAGACAACAGCTACTACGTGGGAAGCACGCGCAACATCGAGCGTCGGATGAATGAGCATGCCTCTGGTCTCGGTGCCGCCTACACCCGCAGGCGGCTTCCAATCGAGCTCGTCTTCGCAGAGGAATACGAGCATGTGCACGAAGGGTACGAGCGTGAGAAGCAGATCCAGGGCTGGTCGCGGAAAAAGCGCGAGGCGTTGATAGCCCGACGATTCGGTGAGCTGCCGGGGTTGAGTCGAAAGGCGTTCGACTAGTCGCCTGGTTTCGATACGCGCTGGCGCGCTACTCAACCAGCGCAACAGGTTTCGATACGCGCTGGCGCGCTACTCAACCAACAAACGTGCGCGGCCTACTCGACCATAGGCGCGAGAAGCGCTAGCCGCGGAGACCGAGCAGGGGGAGCAGCTGGCTCAGATCTTGGTGGTCGATCACGACGTTGGCATGCGCCTTCACCCGCGGCTTCGCGTTGAAGGCAACGGAGAGCGCGGCGGCGCTCATCATGGTCAGGTCGTTCGCGCCGTCGCCGACCGCGACCGTGCGCATCTGCGGAATGCAGGCGTCCGCGGCCCACTCGAGCAGCGCGCTGGCCTTGCCAGCGGCATCCACGATCTCGCCCACGAGTCCGCCCGTCAGGATGCCGTCGCGCACCTCGAGCCGGTTCGCACGCCAGTAGTCGAGCCCCAGCTCGTCGGCGAGCGGATCGAGCAGCTCGTGGAATCCGCCGGAGACGACGCCGATCTTTCCACCTGCCGCCTGGATGCCCGCGACCAGCTCTAGAGCACCATCCGTCACGCGGATGCGTCCGGAAATGCCCGTAAACACGCTCTCTGGCAGTCCCGCGAGCGTCTCCACCCGCGCGCGCAGGCTCTGCTCGAAGTCAAGCTCGCCGTGCATCGCGCGATCGGTGATCTCGGCGACCAGGGCGAGCGACCCGGCTTCCTCCGCAAGAAGCTCGATGACCTCGTTGTGGATGAGGGTGGAGTCGGCGTCGAGGACGACGAGAAAGCGGGGGAGCCATTCGGGTGAAGACGGGGCCGGCGTCGCCGTCACTGTGCGCGATGTTTCATGGAACGACGTGAACTCCCTTGCCGACGACCGTGATGCCCGAATCGGTGACCGTGAAGCCCCGCGCCCGATCGCGCGCCGAGTCGACGCCGATCTTGGCGCCAGCGGCGACCACCACATCCTTGTCAAGAATAGCCCGGCCGACGAACGCATTCGGCTCGATGATGGCCCGCTCGAACACGACGGAATCGACCACGTGTGCGCCCGATTCAACCTTGGCCCACGGGCCCAAGACGCTGCGCTCCAGGTGCGCGCCGGAGATGACTGAACCGAGCGAGACGATCGAATCGATGGTCGAGCCGAGCGCCCCGCGGCCGTCGCGCACGAGCTTGGCCGGAGGAGAGTTCAGCTGCTGGCTGAAGATCGGCCATGCGCGGTTGTAGAGGTTGAACACAGGAAGCGTCGAGATCAGGTCCTGGTGCGCCTCGAAGAACGAGTCGATCGTTCCCACGTCACGCCAGTAATAGCGATCGCGGTCGGTCGCGCCTGGCACGTCATTTCGGCTGAAGTCGTAGACCGAAGCCTCGCCGCGATTGACGAAGTCCGGAATGATGTCGCCACCCATGTCGTGACCGGAATCCGGGCGGTCGCCATCGCGAATCACGGCATCGATGAGCGCCTCAGCGTCGAACACATAGTTGCCCATGGATGCCAGCACCTCGTGCGGCGAATCGGGCAGGCCGACCGGATCCGACGGCTTTTCGCGGAACGCGGTGAAGCTCGTCGGGTTCTTCGGATCGACCTCGATCACGCCGAACTGGTCGGCAAGCCCGATCGGCTGGCGGATGGCGGCCACGGTCGCCGCGGCACCCGAATCGACGTGCGCCTGGATCATGTCGGAGAAGTCCATGCGATAGACGTGGTCGGCGCCGACCACGACGACGATGTCTGGGCGCTCATCCCGCAACAGGTTCAGACTCTGCAGGATCGCATCCGCCGAGCCACTGAACCAGCGCTTACCGAGCCGCTGCTGGGCTGGCACCGAGGCGATATACGAGTCGAGGAGGCCGGACAGACGCCAGGTCTGCGAGACGTGGCGGTCGAGGCTGTGCGACTTGTACTGCGTCAGCACGACGATCTGGCGCAGCTGTGAGTTGATGAGATTCGAGAGCGCGAAGTCGATCAAGCGGTACTGGCCGCCAAAAGGAACAGCCGGTTTGGCCCGGTCAGCGGTCAATGGCATCAGGCGCTTCCCTTCGCCACCCGCGAGTACGATGCCGAAGATCTTTTTGGCTGCCATGGCTCCAAGAGTAGAGGCATCCCTATGGCTGTACTAGCGTTCACGACATGCGAGTTGATCTGTTGTCCCGCGAATACCCGCCAGAGGTGTACGGGGGCGCCGGTGTACATGTCGCCGAACTCGTCCACGCGCTCCGCAGGGACATCGACGTGCGCGTTCGCTGTTTCGGCGCCCCGCGCGGTGAGGCCCACACCCACTCGTACGGCGTGCCGGAAGAGCTCGCCACGGCGAACGGCGCGCTTGCGACCCTGGGCGTCGACCTGCAGATGGCGCAAGACGTCGAAGGCGCGGATATCGTGCACTCGCACACCTGGTACGCCAACGGCGCCGGCCACCTCGCGAAACTCCTGCACGGCGTCCCGCACGTCGTGACCGCGCACAGCCTTGAGCCGCTTCGCCCCTGGAAAGCCGAACAGCTCGGCGGGGGATACCGCATCTCGAGCTGGATCGAGCGCACCGCCTTCGAAGCTGCGGATGCCGTCATCGCGGTCAGCAACGGCATGCGTCGCGACATCCTGCGCTGTTATCCGGCCCTCGACGAGCAGCGCGTCCATGTCGTCTACAACGGCATTGATCTCGAACGCTGGAAACCGCTGCGCGATCCCGACCTCGTGCGCTCCCTCGGGATGGATCCGGACAGGCGCGCCGTGGTCTTCGTGGGCAGGATCACCAGGCAGAAGGGCCTGCCGTACCTGCTGCGGGCCGCGCGGCTGCTGCCGCCGGACGTGCAACTGGTGCTGTGCGCGGGCGCGCCAGACACCCCGGAAATCCTTGCCGAAGTCACGGCGGGCGTTCAGCTTCTGCAGGCCGAGCGCGATGGCGTCGTATGGCTGGACCGCCTCTTGTCCCAGACCGAGCTCTCTGCCGTGCTGACCGCATCCACAGTTTTCGTATGCCCGTCGGTGTATGAACCGCTTGGCATCGTCAACCTCGAGGCCATGGCGTGCGGCCTGCCCGTGGTGGGAACGGCGACGGGCGGCATCCCCGAGGTCGTGTCGGACGGCGTCACCGGCCGGCTCGTGCCGATCGACCAGGCCACGGATGGCACCGGGACGCCCCTGGATCCCGATCGGTTTGTTGCCGATCTGGCGGCCACGCTGATCGAGGTCCTGGATGATCAAGCGCGGGCCGCCGTGATGGGCGAGGCCGGCCGTCGGCGTGCAGAAACCGAGTTCAGCTGGAATCAGATTGCCACGCAGACACGTGAGATCTACAACGCGCTGGTGCACTGATCTCCACCGATAGGCTAGAAGTATGCCCAGCGTTCTCAGCTTGAATGACGTCTCGATTGTCCGTGACGGGAACACGATTCTCGATGCGGTGAATTGGACCGTCGAACCAGACGAAAGGTGGGTCATCCTCGGGCCGAACGGCGCGGGCAAGACCACCATGCTTCAGGTCGCTGCCGCCGCGATCCATCCGTCGCACGGCTCCGCCGATGTGCTCGGCGAGACGCTCGGCAAGGTCGACCTGTTCGAGCTGCGCCCCCGGGTCGGGTTCGCGTCGAGCGCGATGGCCCGCCGCATCCCGGCGAACGAGACCGTGGTGGATGTCGTCCTCACGGCCGCGTACTCGGTGACGGGTCGTTGGAACGAGGAGTACGAAGACATCGACGTCCGCCGCGCTCACCGCGTGCTGACCGAGTGGAAGCTCGACCACCTCGCGAGCCGCACCTTCGGTGCTTTGAGCGACGGCGAGCAGAAGCGGGTGCAGATCGCCCGCTCGGTCATGACCGATCCCGAGATCCTGCTGCTCGATGAGCCGGCAGCGAGCCTCGACCTCGGCGCGCGCGAGGAACTGCTGCAGCTGCTCGGCGGTTTCGCGAGCGACCCTCGATCTCCCGCGATCGTCATGGTCACCCACCATGTCGAAGAGATCCCGCGCAGCTTCGGGCACGCGCTCCTGCTGTCCGACGGCGGCATCGTCGCCAAGGGGCCGATCGCCGAGGTCATCACCTCCGAGAGGCTCAGCGAGACCTTCGGAATCGCGATCGACCTGACCGAGACCGACGGCCGGTTCAGCGCGCGCGCTGTCTAACCGACGCGACGCTCGAGCGGCGCTGGCTTTCTGCTAAACTTGCTAGCTGGCCCTCGCGCCCACCATGCTTCTCGCCAGAGATTCTCTCTCGCAAGACAGAACACAAACCATTTCAACAAGGAAGTCCTGATGAAGACCGACATTCACCCCGCGTACGCTCCGGTAGTTTTTCGCGACCTGGCCTCGGGTGCGACGTTCCTTACCCGCTCCACCGTTACGAGCGACAAGACGATCGAGTGGGAAGACGGCACCACCTACCCGGTGATCGACGTCGAAATCTCCTCGGAGTCGCACCCGTTCTACACCGGCAAGCAGCGCATCCTTGACTCGGCCGGTCGTGTCGAGAAGTTCAACTCGCGCTACAAGGGCTTCGGCAAGTAACTCGGCCGTCAAGAGGGCGATCGGCTTCGGCCGGTCGCCCTCTTTTTTGTCGGTGCTTTTTTGTCGGTGCGGTTTACTCAACCAGCACAAAGCGTCAGCGGACGGGCCAGAGACCCGAGGTCGTGAACTGGGGGTCCTTGACGCGCCGCATGTAGGCCTGGAAGTCCTCCGCCTGCTCCTGGGACCACTGCACCTGCAGAAGGTGCAGTGAGGCGGCGTCGAGCGCGAGCGCTTCGGTGTGCACGCGGGCCATGGCCTGGGCAACGCGGCCGGCCGCGATCGCGTCGGCGCCGGCGTCGTGAGCATCGGCGAGGCTGACCCCGTAGAAGCCCGCGGTCATCTCGAGGGTGCGCTTGCCGCGCCGATACTTGTCCACGGCCTTGTCGATGACGAGCGGGTCGACGATGGGCGATGGCGAGGTGAGCGGAACGATCCCGTACCGAACAGCCTCGCGGTTGAGCAGGGTGAAGTCGTATGGCGCGTTGTATGCGACGACGGGAATGCCGCGGGCGAGGATGCCGCGCAGGGCAGCCACGATCTCGATCACGGCCTCCGCGGCAGGTCGACCTTCGGCGCGCGCACGCTCGGTCGTTATGCCATGGACGGCGGTCGCCTGCTCGGGGATCTCGACTCCCGGGTCGACGATCCAGTCGAAGCGCTCGACGACGATTCCCTCCTCGTCGATCACTCCGACGTGCGCGGACACGATCCGTGCCGATTCGACGTCGATTCCCGTGGTTTCGAGGTCGAACACCCCGAGTTCATCGTGCCAGTTGCTCATGTCGTCAGCCTAAATCTGACCACGGACACTGCCGGTGAGGCACACGCCGACAATCAGCGATTCGCGCCTACGTGCAGCCAGTAGAAGTTCTGCGTGCCGAGCGTGAGGCTGAACCGGCCGTCATCCGCAACGGTTGGGAACTGTCCGCCGCCGAACAGGTCGAAAAGGGTCGAACCGGCGAATTCGGGCGCCTCGAGCGTCACCGAAACGGGGTTATGCGCGAAGCTGAACACGCACAGCACGTCTTCCGGCTGGTCGCCGAAGTGCGAGCCGCTTCCGGCATACGACCTGACGAATGCGAGCACCGACTCGTGGTCCGTCTGCAGCACGCGAATCGAACCGAGCCCGAACACCGGATGCGCCTTGCGCACATGGATGACATTGCGCACCCAGTGCAGCAGCGAGCGCGACTGGGCGAGTTGTGACTCGACGTTGATCTGGTTGAAGTGGTAGACGAGCGACTGCACGACGGGCAGGAAGAGCTTGCCGGGGTCGGCGGTCGAGAAGCCCGCATTGCGGTCTGGCGTCCACTGCATCGGTGTACGCGAGCTGTCCCGGTCGGGCAGCCAGATGTTGTCGCCCATCCCGATTTCATCGCCGTAGTACAGGAACGGACTGCCGGGCAGCGAGAAGAGCAGGGCGTGCGCGAGCTCGAGCTCGGCTCGCGAATTGTCGAGGAGCGGAGCCAGGCGGCGACGGATGCCGATGTTCGCGCGCATCCGCGGGTCGTATGCGTACCAGCCGTACATCGCCTGGCGGTATTCCTCGCTCACCATCTCGAGCGTGAGCTCGTCGTGGTTGCGCAGGAAGACGCCCCAGCCGGCGCCATCCGGAATGTCCGTCGTCTCCGACAGGACCCGGACGAGCTCGCTGGCCTGCTGCGACCGTAGCGAGTAGAAGATGCGGGGCATGACTGGGAAGTCGAAGGCCATGTGACATTCCGGCTCGTCCTCGGTGCCGAAGAACGCGGCGACCTCACGCGGCCACTGGTTGGCCTCGGCGATCATCACTCGGCCGGGATAGTCGACGTCCACCATTGCACGGAGCCGCTTGATGAACTCGTGCGTAGGAGGCTCGCCCTCACCGTTACCTTCGTCTGACTCGTAAAGGTACGGAATCGCATCCAACCGGAATCCGTCGACGCCCATATCGAGCCAGAATCGCACGACCTCGAAGATCGCTTCGTGGACGGCCGGGTTGTCGTAGTTCAGGTCGGGCTGGTGCGAGAAGAACCGGTGGAAGAAGAACTGGCGGCGCTCGGAATCGAATGCCCAGTTGGAATCCTCGGTGTCCGTGAAGATAATCCGGATGTCTGGATACTTCTTGTCCGTGTCGCTCCACACGTAGAAGTCTCCGTATGGGCCGTCAGGGTCCTTGCGCGACTGCTGGAACCACTCGTGCTGGTCGGAAGTGTGGTTGAGCGGCAAGTCGATCACGACGCGCATGTTGCGCTCGTGCGCCTTCGTGACGAGATCCTTGAACTCGTCGACCGTGCCGAACTCGGGCAGGATCGAGCGGTAGTCGGCCACGTCATAGCCGCCGTCGCGCAGGGGAGAGGTGAAGAACGGCGGAAGCCACAGGGCATCGACGCCCAGCCACTGCAGGTAGTCGAGCTTTGAAACGAGCCCCTGGAGGTCACCGGAACCGTCGCCGTTGCTGTCGACGAACGCACGAACCATGACTTCGTAGAACACCGCACGGCGATACCACTGCGGATCAAGAGTGAGTCCAGGCAGCTGGATCGGTGCGGTAAAGCTCACGGTTCTCCTCCCGGCCGAGTGGCCGCGCAAAAGGGGTCAACCGTTCGAGTCTAGGTCGTGTGATGGGGCACCTGTCTACCTTGCGTGATGGGCATTGTGATGACTTCGTTACCCGCTGCCTAAACTTGAGCGTGATGATCATCTCCTCACCTTTCGAGAGCCAGCTCGGCCGCATTCCCGTGCGGGAGTTGTCGTCTGTCGTACTCGGCAGCACGACCCGGGCCTGGGACTACGGCGACGCCGACGCCGCCACAACGATCGTGATGGTGCACGGCTTCCGCGGTGACCACCACGGCCTCGAGCCGGTGGTCGCCCAACTCGGTGTTCCAGGCCGGTTCGACGCCACCGGCGCGACCGGCGGCATCCGCATGATCTCGCCCGATCTGCCCGGCTTCGGCCAGTCGGATCCCTTGCATGGCATACGCCACGACATCGAGGGATACGCACGCTGGCTTCGCGCGTTCGTGGCCGGGCTCGCACTCACCGGGCGCGTCGTGATCCTCGGGCACTCGTTCGGGTCGATCGTCGTGGCCGCGGCACTCG
>JAVECW010000047.1 GCA_030841285.1 Microbacteriaceae bacterium | reverse complement strand
GGATTCCGTCGCTGGTAGAGGGGTCACCGTGAACACCGTCAGTCCCGCTATCGTTCGTGAGGATCCCCGGTCGGAGGTCGAGCAAGGCAAGGGCGGCGAGTCGAGTCCTTCCGACATTGCGAATCTGGTCGCCTTCCTCGCCTCCCCGATCTCCGGAGCCATTTCCGGCGAGTCGATCGCCGTCGGGCACCGCACTCGGGGCGTCATTTCGATGTGACGGTGGCACAGCTGCGAGTGGAACGGAAACGGTCACTGGTCGACCGAGGCCATATTGATTTCGTCGTGTCGCGCCCCTGCCGCGGGTGTGAGGTTGTTGAGGCGGTCGAGCTGGTCAGAGGTGAGTCGGACCGAATCGGCGGCGGTGTTCTCTTCGACGCGCGCCACGCGACGCGTGCCAGGAATTGGAGCGATTTCATCGCCGCGCGTCAGCAGCCAAGCCAATGCCGTCTGGGCGGGGGTGGCTCCGATCTCGGCGCCGATGGTTTGCACCTCGTCGACGATCTCCAGGTTGCGGACAAAGTTCTTACCCGTGAACCTGGGATTGGTCTTGCGCCAGTCGTCGTCCGCGAAGTCGTCAACCGAGCGGATCTGCCCCGTCAGCAATCCATGGCCGAGTGGTGAGTACGGGACGAGACCTATGCCAAGCTCACGAAGCAGTGGGAGGATTTCGTCCTCGACATCCCGGGTCCAGAGCGAGTATTCGGTCTGCAGCGCTGCGACGGGGTGCACAGCGTGTGCACGGCGGATCGTTGCGGGCGAAGCCTCCGACAGTCCAAAGTGCAGCACCTTGCCCTCGGCGACGAGCTCGGCGACCGCTCCTACGGTGTCTTCGATCGGAGTGTTCGGGTCGACGCGGTGCTGATAGTAGAGGTCGATGTGATCTGTCCCGAGGCGCTTGAGCGAACCTTCGACGGCGGCCTTCACGTTCTTGGCCGAACTGTCGATCATGCCGGGGCCGCCACCAGAATGTGACACGAGCCCAAACTTCGTCGCAATCACGACCTCGGCCCGTCGCCCAGCGATAGCACGGCCCACGATCTCCTCGCTCAGGAACGGTCCGTAGATCTCGGCGGTGTCGATGTGGGTCACGCCGAGCTCGAGGGCACGGTGGATGGCGCGAATCGACTCGGCGTCATCGAGCGCGCCCTCGGACGTGTAGGTGCCGGCCATGGTCATTGCGCCAAGACCGATGCGGGATACGTCGAGTCCGCCGAGTGAGATGTGCTTCATGCTTCTGTCCTTCAGGATCGGGGTGATGATCACCAGTCAACTCAGCCCTCCGGGCGCTAGGGAGTCCCGGCTTATAGGGGCACAACTGATATCCCCCTACTGGCGGCATGTCGGCGTACCTTCGAAGGCATGGACGCCACCAATGACATCCGCGACTTCCTCACCTCGAGGCGAGCAAGGCTGACGCCGCAGAAGGCAGGGCTGCCCGACTACGGTGGACGCCGACGTGTTCCCGGGCTTCGCCGCGAAGAAGTCGCCCTCCTCGCAGGGATGAGCACGGAGTATTACGTGCGCCTCGAACGCGGAAACGCGGTCGGTTTCTCGGAAGCGGTCCTCGAAGGTGTCAGCCGAGCGCTGCAACTCGACGACACAGAACGGTCGCATCTCTACGACCTCGTGCGGGCGGCGAACATCGGATCGCGCTCGATGCAGAGGCGCCCCGCGCAATACAAAGCGCAGGTGCGCGCGAGCCTGCAGCAAACCATCGACGCGATGTCGACCGTACCGGTGTTCGTCCAGAACGGTCGACTCGATGCGGTCGCAACCAATCAGCTTGGTCATGCCCTGTTCTCCGAAATGTTCGTTGATCCTCGCCGCCCTATGAATGCTGCGCGCTTCGTGTTTCTGGATCCACGAGCCCCGTCGTTCTACCTGGACTGGGACGGCAATACCCGCCAGATCGTCGCCATCCTCCGGCGCGAGGCAGGTCGCAACCCCTACGACCGCAACCTCACCGACCTCGTCGGCGAGCTGTCGACACAGAGCGAGCTTTTCCGAAAGCTGTGGTCGTCACATGACGTGCGCGAACACCGCACCGGCATCAAGAGCGTGCACCATCCCGTTGTTGGCAACCTCGACCTCACGTTCGAAACCATGGACCTCGTCTCCGAGAGAGGTTTGCAAATGCTGGTCTTCTCCGCCGAGCCAGGATCCGCCTCGCATGACGGTTTGCAGCTGCTCGCGGGTTGGGCCGCTACGCACGATCTCCCTCTTCCAGCGCCGGAAGCCACCAAACTCCACGACACAGCGCAGTAGATACGCGTGCCTGGTCAAGAGGCGACTCCTTTTGGTAAAAGAGGCGCCGTTGAGGAACGGATGTTCACGACTGACACGCTTTCGTCTCCAGTTTCCGCAATCCGCGGGGTACTAGCCCGAGTCCTGAGCGACCCATCCTGGTGCGTCAATTCGAATTGCCGCGTCACCTACCAGTGCAGTCAGGCGGGCCTCGAGACTTGCGAGCTCCGTCGACCCAATTTGCTTCTTCCATTTCTCACGAAGGTTTTCTAGGATGGCTTCGCCCTGGGACATCACCTCAAGGCCGGCGCCTGTCACTTGAAGCCGCTTCCGGCGCGCGTCATTGGGGTCGGGCGCGCTCACGACGAATCCCCGCTCGACGAGCACCGCGATGGTCTTGGCCGCCGCCTGTTTTGAGACAGAAGTGCGCCGTCCCAGATCGGAAGCGCTGTCCGCACCAGCGACGATCGCCCGAAGCGCAAATTCATGGATGGGCTTGAAGTCCTTGTAGCCACGCGACGCTAGTTCAGAGGTCGCGGCATTCACCATGGATCGATAACTACCAAGGAGCAGGAGCGCCAGATCGGCACCGGATCGGGACATGGGTCAAGCTTACGACTGGAGTTGACCCCGACAACTATGTTGTCTATTGTAAACAGACAACCATGTTGTCTATTGTCAGGATAAACTTTGCCTACCATCACCCCCGCCGGCGCAACGATCGCCGGCGTGACGCACCATCTTGCCCGGGTCAACGAAAGCGAACTCCATTACGTCTCAGCCGGAACGAGCGGATCGCCTATCCTCCTCGTGCACGGCTTTCCCGAGACTTGGTGGGCGTTCCGCAAGGTGATCCCTCTTCTCGCCGCACGTCACCGTGTGTACGCTGTGGATCTTCGAGGTTTCGGTGACTCGGATGCCGCGGACGAGAACTATTCTGGCGCGGTCGCCGCGGAGGACCTTCACGTGCTGATCGCGCACCTCTCCGCTGGGCCGATGCATGTGGTCGGTCAGGATATCAGCGGCGGCGTGGTCTATCGACTTGCGGCCACGCATCCTGAGGACCTGATCAGCCTCACCGCGATCGAGTCGAGCCTGGCAGGCTTCGGCGCAGAAGGACTGGCAGATGTCACTCACGGCGGGGTCTGGTACATCGGTGCCCTTGCAGCCCCTGGCATTGCCCGTCTGCTCTTCGAGAAGCAAGCCAACGCCTTCATCGGCGAGTACCTGTACCCCTTTTTCGGCGTGCTCCCCACTGCGGTCAGCTCCGAGGACGTCGCCGAGTTCGCCCGGACCTACGGTAGAGTCGGCGGATTCTCTGGCGCGGCGGGGCTCTACCGCAGCATGCTCACCGAAGGTCACGAGCTGCAGACCCTCGCGCAGAACGCGCCGCTGCGACTACCCGTGACAACCCTTGGCTCGCGCGGCGGTGGGTTCACCCGCGCAGCATTCAGTCGCGTCACTGCAGGTGAAGTAACCGCCATCCAGCTAGACGGTGTCGGCCACTATGTCGCGCAAGAAGCCTCGCAGCTGCTTGCGGAGGCAATCCTCGATGCATTCGTCGACCACGGCGACGCGGCGAACAACCACTAGCCGCTCAATCAAGACCCCTCGCGACCTGCCGAATCGTGCGGAACCTCCTCGACGCCGCGCTGGCCGGGTCTGATGTCTCACGGCCGTCGATGCGCCCGCAAGCCGGACGACCAGCGGGCGCGCAAGCGACTGAATCTGCCAGCGGCGATGACCAGAGAGATGCCCGGAAGCCAAACCTCTAAAGCGCTGGCTCGAAGTCGGTGTACTCGGTTTCCGTTCGCCGCCTTCGTTCTTGATCGATTACTCCCGGCGCATTGACTCCGTCTCCGTTGAGGACGCGTTCTGCATGTTGCCGATTCATGTCGTCGCTGTCTTGCGCGATGATCTCCAAAGCTTCTCTCGGGGCGTCGACTCGAGTAAGCACGGCCCAACGCACCTCGGCCGAACGATCCGACGCTAGACGAACGGGTGGCACCGCCCACGGCCATTAGGTGTTGATGGCGTCAATCGATCAGGAGTCGATCACGTCTCGATTGATGATGTCGGGTCGCCTGGTCGAGAGCGGTGCGGTGGTGCGAAGGAACGCTGCTGCGCGGTCGAGGGCTTTGCTTCCTTCGTCCAGCAGGCCCGCGAACGCCTGAAAAACGTGAGGCACTTCGGGCGTGATGTCGAGTGTGACGGTAACGTTGTCGTTTGCGGCCTTGGCCGCTAGGCGAGTGGCGTCGTCCAACAGGATCTCGTATGAGCCTGCCTGGACGAGTAGGGGCGGCAGGCCGGTGAGGTCGGCGTGGATCGGGCTCACGCTGGGTGATTCCGGGTCGAGATCGCCGAGGTAGTCGTGGGCGCGCGTCCGAAGAGCCGATGGGGTCAAAGTTGGATCGATCGTTGCTTTCGTGGTGCTACTTTCTCCGGCAACTGCCAGGTCGGCCCATGGCGACATGACGACACCCGCGAAAGGCATCGGCAGTCCCGCGTCTCGAATATTCACCAGTGTGGATACTGCCAAACCGCCTCCAGCAGACTCGCCGACGACTGCGATGCGAGCAGAGTTTCCTTCGACGCCTAGCAGACCGCGGTACGCGGCGATCGCGTCGTCGGGCGCTGCGGGGTACGGGTTTTCGGGAGCAAGCCGATATTCCACGGTCACGACCCGCATGTGCGCTCGTCGTCCGAGATCGGAGGCGAGACCGATCGAGGCCTCAGCGGAGCCCATGGCGTAAACGCCTCCATGGAGGAACAAAATGGTTCCCTCGGATTCCTGTCCGGCGATGGCGATGGACAGTGCGGGTACCCCGCCGAGAGTAAGTGGCGATACCAGGACGTCGTCCGGCGCGGGATGGGCTGTGAGCAAATCATGCAAAACGATCCGCTGCTCGGCGACATCGCCGCCGAGGTCGAGGGGTGCGTTGGCGAGAATGGTGTTGATCAGCTCGCGCTGTTCTTGGGACACGGTGTGCTTCTTTCCGCTCGTGGGTCCGTTTGACCCGATCGCTAAGTACATTAGTACTAAGATTATTACGGAAAGGATCATTCACGATAAAGTAGATTGTCTCCACGTCGCAGGAATGAGGGAACCATTGAATCTTCGGCAAGTGTTCGACGACTTGGTCCGGCTTGAGACCGATTTGTGGAACACGATTGACGCTCGGCTGACGACGGAGTGCGGTGTGACGCTTGGCACATTCAACGTGCTGCTGATCATCAGCGAGACCCCCGCCTGTCGGGTTAACGACCTGGCCGCCGCACTGTCCATCACAGTCGGCGGAGTAAGTCAGGCGGTGGACCGCATCGAGGCTAAAGGGCTTCTCGTGAGGCTGCCGAATCCGGCGAACCGGCGTTCATCGCTTCTCGAACTGACAAGCGCGGGGTGGCAGGCTCTGGAATCGTCGAGCGCGGTGTTCGACGCCGAACTGTCAGTCTGGTTCGACGGGCCGCTAGCCGATTCCTGCGTCGCCCGGTTCGCAGAGGACCTCACAACCCTTCGAGCGGCCGCAGTGGCACGGCGCGCGACAAGCACGAGCAGCCCGCCGTCAGCTCCGCGACGATACTCGCCCAGTTAAGGATCGTGCCAGCAGCGTCAGTGGCGCCCGCTCCACTACCTCCTCTATTGTGCAGGCGAGTATTGAAAATGACATCCATATGCACTGGGGGGCAGGCCGCGGAACCGGAATCCGATGTAGCGAATACGAACCCTCAGCGGGCATAGCCGGCGAAGCTCCGGCTCGGGCCGGGTGCGGGTCCTGGTTCGACGAGCAGCACGAATTATCGGGCGTAAGTCGCGAACTTCTCGATCGCCGCAGCGGTGACCGGTGTGAAGATGTTGACGAGGTTACCATCGGGGTCGCGGAACAGCAGCGACCGGTTGCCCCACGGCATCGTCGAGGGTTCGTTCACGAACGTGGTGATCCAGTCCTGCAGCTTCAGATATTCCGCGTCGACATCGTCCACGAGGAACTCAATGATCGCCGTGTGGTTGTCTGCCGGCCGCGCCGAATCGGGTCCGAAGAGACTGACGGTGGCCGTACTCCCGATCGCGAGCGTTCCGGATGGAGTGCGAACCTCGGCGAAGTGCTCATTCAGGTGCACGGCTGCGCTGCCGGTGACGCGCTCGTAGAAACTGGCCAGGCTGGCGACGTTGTCGGTGATGAGGCGGATAGATACGAGGTTCATGAGCGTTCCGTTTCTGCCGGGACAATCCCGGCAATTCCCATGGTGGAGGACGGCGGCGACAACCCCCTGTCGGCGTTTAGGCCATGAAGCAAGAAGTTTCACAACGTTGTCAGTTGCCGGACATCGCCGTACGGGATGTCGAGATCCTCCGGTCGGAGCGCCCTCGGCGCCGGGACCTCCGCCGTCACAACGCTCGACGTGATGCGGTCTGTCCTAAATGCTCGAACACCGCCACGGAGGCGGCACCATCCGACCAGATACCAATTCGTCGGCTTCCCGACGTAGCCCAGGGGCTCAACTTCACGCGATGTTGTCGCGCCTTCCCGGTCTTGGTAGCTGATCCGGAGTACGTGTCCGGCGGAGAGCGCATTCGCAATTAAAGAAGGGACCGGCGGAAGCGTCGCACTTGATCCGAGCAGATGCACCCGTGCTGCGAGGTCTCGCGCGGCGGCGGCATCTTTGTCGTGCATCGCGGCGACCAACTTCCGCAGCGCCGTCTGCGCTGCCTGCTGGAACGGGGTGCCCGCCATGCCTTCCAGCGCGACGGCCATCGCGACGGCTTCCGACGGGGTGAAATTGACCGGTGGCAGCGTTCTGAGCGGATCAAGGCAATATCCGCCGGTCCGGCCGGGCTCCGCCCAGATCGGCGTGCCCGCCTGCTGGAGCGCGTTGACGTCCCGCTCGACAGTCCGCACACTCACCTCGAACCGGCCAGCCAACCACCGGCCGCTGCGCGGGCGAGGGGCGACGACACGTAACTCCTCCACGAGCGCATACAAGCGATCCGTTCGGTTCATAGAACGAACCTAATGCCCGCCGAGCTTTGACGCGCAGCGCCAGGGGGGCCGCTAAGTTCTTGTCCATAGTCAACGCCTCGGCGCTGCTGATTGAGATCCGAAGGCGGCCGACTTAGGCGGAGTTCGTTCGAAGATAGCCGTCTGCGGCCAGGTGGCGCGCAATTGGCCAACTATCGCGATAAGGCCAACTAGGCGCGCGCTAGCACCTACGGGCGGGTACCCCAAGTCGAGAAGCTCAGATAGGGTGCAACTTGGGCTCAGGTTGCGTGCAAACTGTCAAGCACAAGTGAGATTTCGCAAGAGCGAGTGACGGGAATCGAACCCGCGCTATCAGCTTGGGAAGCTGAAGTTCTGCCATTGAACTACACTCGCGTGCCCCGCAAACGGGACCCAGCCATACTAGCAAGTCAGCTCCGATAGTCTGGGCCTGTGCTTCTCTCCGATCGTGATATCAAGGCCGAACTGGGTACCGGGCGCATTGGGCTCGAGCCGTATCAGCCCGAGATGATCCAGCCGTCGAGCATCGACGTGCGCTTGGATCGTTTCTTCCGTCTGTTCGACAACCACAAGTATCCGTTCATCGACCCCGCCGAGGATCAGCCAGACCTGACGCGCCTGGTCGAGGTGGATTCGAACCAGCCGTTCATCCTGCACCCTGGCGAGTTCGTGTTGGGTTCGACCTATGAGATGGTCTCGCTGCCCGACGACATTGCCGCGCGGCTTGAGGGCAAGAGCTCGCTCGGTCGACTCGGCCTGCTCACGCACTCGACGGCCGGCTTCATCGATCCGGGCTTCTCCGGGCATGTGACGCTCGAGCTCAGCAATGTCGCGACGTTGCCGATCAAGCTGTGGCCGGGCATGAAGATCGGCCAGATGTGCTTCTTCCGGCTGTCCTCGCCGACCGAGCGTCCGTATGGCTCAAGCGAGTACAGTTCGCGTTACCAGGGCCAGCGCGGCCCGACGGCTTCCCGTTCCTTCCAGAACTTCCACCGCACGGATGTCAGGGTCACCGAAGCAGGCAGAGCGGGCAGCTAAACCAATCTGGAAGGGGCGTGCTCATGGGCGACGTGGCTAACGAGGATTTCGTCAGCGCGCTCGTCGCGAGTGGGCCCACCTCGAACTACCCCGAGCGGATGCGCCGGTTCGGCCGGCTGGTCGGCACCTGGTCGATCGCAAGCCGGACATTGAACGAGCACACCCAGGAGTGGGCGGAGAGCGAACTCACCTGGACCTTCGCGTACGTTCTCGACGGGCGCGCGGTTCAGGATGTCCTGACCGGCCCGAGCCGCGCGGATCCGTCGGTCACCGAGACTCGGGGCTCGACGATCCGAGCCTACGATCCGGTTCTCGGTGTGTGGCGCGTGAATTGGTTCAGTCCGGCGAGCGGGGACTATTGCACTCTCGTGGCGACGGGGCATCGTGACGGGATCCGGCAGGACGGGACCCAGACCGATGGTCGCCCGATTCGCTGGAACTTCAGTGCGATCACGCAGGATTCGTTTGCCTGGGACGGCTGGGTGTCGAACGACGAGGGAGCCACCTGGTGGCTCGAGCAGCACATGGATGGGCGGCGCATTCGGTAGCTCGTTGCGCGCGCCAGCCGCCCGTCTCGCGCACGCGCGCCGTCTCGCATACGCGCCAGCGCCCAGCGGCATGGCCGAGAAAACGCTAGATAAGTTCGCGCTTATGTAACGCGGGAATCATTCACGCCGGAATTATCCACGCCGGAAAGGTCCGGACCAGGCGATTGATCGCGCGCTGTGCGGAGGCGGTTGGGACGCCACGGATCGTCAGGAGGGCGGCCGGCTCCGCGCCATCCTTTTCCCCGCAGTGTGAGTGTCGTCGGCCAGGCCAGCGGATCGGGTCGGCCCGGTGGGCCGGTTCGGCGATCCCAAAGCTGGCGGAGGTGGTCGACCTCGTTCTCAAGCTGATCGATCGCGTCCGGGTCGAGGCGATAGAGCCGGCTGGTGTAGTCAATTCGCACGAGGACGAAGTCTGCCTCGCGCAGGATTCGCAGATGCCGGGAGACGGCGGGCTGCGAGACGCCGAACTCGTTGCGGATCACGTCGACCACCTCGCCGGCGGAGTGCTCGCCGCTCGCAAGGATCTCCACGATCCGGCGGCGAATCGGTTCGGCCATGATCTCGAAAGGATGCATGGCCACCGACCTTATGACTTCCGCGTCA
>JAVECW010000187.1 GCA_030841285.1 Microbacteriaceae bacterium | reverse complement strand
AACTCGACCTGCTGACCGAGATTCGCGACCTGCTCGCGGTGGATCGGGACGCCGCCAACCTCGACGCGGGCACCCTCACCGGCGCGGGCAGGCACAGCGACTAGTCGCGACGTTCCTCGCGGGCATTTCCCGTTCCGCCTTCTCTGCGCGCCCTTCTCTGCGCGCCTGCGGAGATGCCGGGCGACACGCCGTCAGGAGGCCGCCGCCAACGGCGCGCCGCGCGCCATCTCCGTATCGCGGTGCGGCGGGCAGGATTGCGGCGGCGCGGGGCCTACCTGTCGCCCCAGTGCGGCGGCACGTCGTTCTTGAGGCGCTCATCGTTACCCGTGGCCTGGTCACCCCAGGCGCGATCCGTGTCTTCCGCCGCACGTGCTGGCGTCTCACGGCTGCGCGGCAGCTTCTGCGGCGCCGGGTCGGCGCCATCCGCACCGGGTCGCTGGACGCGACGCGGGGTACGGGAGGAGCGTGACGAAGTCATACCAACAGGTTAACGCCCTCAGCTGAACAGCTAACTCGCCGCCGGGATCGAGATGGGCGCGGTTTCCGTCGTGACATCCGTCACGCCGATGAGGCGAGCGATGCGGCTGGCGACGGCCTCTGGATCGCTGAACAGCTCGAAGCTGTGCACCCGCAGGTAGTGCCAGCCCAGGCGCCTGAGCACCTCGGGCCGCAGGCGCAGCGACTCGCGCAGGCTGCCCTGGTTGACGACGAGATCCGTTTCGACGGCGACGGCGCGTCCGGCGTGCGAGGCGACGAGCGCGAGCTTGCCACGGTAGCCGAGCCGCACGGTCAGGCCGCGGCGCGCGAGGCGCCGCGCGAGGTCGACGAGCATGGGCTCGCTCTGGTCCATGCCCTGTTCGGCGGACTGGATGGCATCCGCCTCGCTCAGCACCTGCGCGAGCGCGACGATGCCGTGACGCATCCTGGACACGTCGATGTCAGTCGGCGCGAAGCACGACACGATGTCCATCGATCGCCTGGCGCGGGTCATACCCACGGCGAGCAGCCGCTCGCCACCCGGCTCCGCGAGCGCGCCGAAGTTCGACAGCAGGCGGCCGTGCGGCGTGCGCCCGTAACCGATCGAGAAGATGACGCGGTCGCGACTCTGCGCGACGGACTGCTCGAGCGTGACGACCGTAAACGGCTCCGCGCGATCCTTGAGGATGAAGTCGGCCAGCTCAGCGCGCTTGGCGAACGCCGACAGAACGGACTGATGCACGCGAACGGCGTGACGCGCGCTGGCCGTGATGACCATGAGCGACTCGCGCGGGCGGTGGATCGCGTGGTCGAGCACGAGCTCGACGACTTTCGCGACCTCGGCGTCGACGCTCTCGACAGCGCCGCTGTCAGCATCGGGCATGCCGTTGCCGCCCTCGACATAGTTGAGGGTGAGGCTGCCGTGCCCGAGGAAGGTGCCGGCCCACGGCAGCGAGTCGATCTTGTCGCCGTAGAAGCGACGGTTGACCAGATCGGCCAGGTCCTCGCCGCCGGCGCGGTAGCTACGCGTGAGCGTGAAGACCGGAAGCAACTCGCTCAGCTGAGCAAGGGCCGAGTCGGCGTGCATCCCGTCGACATCCAGCTCGACCGGGTCGGCGGATGTCTCCCGAACACCGATTTCGAACTGTGACGGCGTTTGCGTGACCGGGTCACCGAACGCGACGACCTGCCTGGCCCGACGGATGACGCCGACGTTCTCGGCCAGGGTGGATGCTCCGGCGTCGACGATGAAGACCGCGTCGAATGCGAGGCCGTCCGTGATCGCCGGGACCTCGTATGGCGAGGCCAGCCAGACGGGCGCGAGGATGCGTGCGAGGTGCGGGGCAGCGTCGTTGAGGGTCTCGGCGGTCGTCCTGTCGCTCCGCAGCAGGCGGCGCAGGTTATCGGCCTCTTCCGGCCAGTCGACGACACCGATCTTCCAGGTCTCGGCGAGCAGCCAGGCAAGCTGCTGACCGGTCGCGGATGCGTGCGCCTCGTCGACCAGACGGAAGTCGGCCTCGAGACGGTCGAGCACTCCCGTGTTGGCGTTGAGCAGGGCGCGGTCGCTCGCCAGGAGCAATTCGAGCACGGACTGCCACCAGGCGAGTTCGAGCTCAGCCGTGACCTCGCCCTCCGGCACGTGGCGAGACGAGAGATCGGCGAGCAGCGGATCCAGGTTGAGTTCACGCAGCGTAGCGAGCAGCGCAGTGCGCTCCTGCAGGTTCGCGAGCACGGCCGACTCCGCCGCGAGTCCCGAGACCGCGTACGTCAGCTGGCTGATCGGGAGCACGCCGAGCGAATTGGGTGTTCCCACCCGGCGGAGCGGGACATCCAGGCGCGCGAGGTCCTCGGCGACCCTCTGGTACGCGACCTGCACATCGGCGATGCCGACCGGAACCTCCGGCGGAACACCCGCGGCGGCAAAACGCTGCCACATCACGCGCTGCTGCTGGATGCGTCGCAGGCTCTCATTGAGGTCGGTCACGTGAACGCCGGGGCGCACGTACTCGAGGGCGAGCTTGCGCAGGCGCCTGCGGTTCGCGCCAGACATGTTCGCGGATTCGCGCCGGCTCGACGTGGCGGCGATGAGCTCGGCGAGCGAGCGATCGTAGACGGCGGGCTGGAACTTGTCGAGCGTCTCGCGCACGTCGTGCAGCAGGCGCAGGTAGGTGCCGAGCTCCACGACCGACTCGAACGGGCGCATCCTGGTCTGCCCGATGAGCGCGTTCGCGCGCTCGAGCAGGCGTGGCAGCTCAGACCTGTTCAGCTTCTTGGCAAGTTCGTGGGCCGCGCTGCCCTCCGCGGTCGTCGCAAACGAGGCGCCATACCAGGGCGAATCGCCGGGGCCGTAGCGGAATTCTCCGAGCGTGGCCGCCTTGATGAGGGCGTCGGCCGCGGTGGTCCGGTCAGCCGCAAGAGCCTCGACGGAGTCACGGTCCAGCCGCGCGGTCGTGGATGGCGGGGTCGGCAGGAGTGCGAGTCGCGCGAGCTCGCCGACGGCATCCAGCACCGAGACGCCGAGGACGGGATCGCGACGGCTGAGGCCGCGGCGGTAATCGAGGAGGACCTTGCGCAGGCGCACGAGCGCGTCGTCGACCTCGG
>JAVECW010000163.1 GCA_030841285.1 Microbacteriaceae bacterium | reverse complement strand
CGGCGAGGTGCTCGACGTCATGAAGGGCCTCGCGAAGACCGGAATGACCATGATCGTCGTCACGCACGAGATGGGTTTCGCACGCGAGGTCGCGGATTCACTCGTCTTCATGGATGGCGGCGTGGTCGTCGAGTCCGGCGATCCGCGCGAGGTGCTCGCCAACCCCCAACACCAGCGCACGAGGGCGTTCCTGTCGAAGGTGCTGTAGCCGGCCCCGGTCCAGCCGGCCAGACCCGGCCAGGCCCGGCCAGCCGGGCTTAGCCGGTGAGGATCTTGCGAATGCGCTGCACCGAGACTGTCTCTGCGGTGCCGAGCGACTGCGCGAAGAGGCTGATCCGGAGTTCCTCGAGCATCCATCGAGCGTGCGCGAGCTTCTCGGGCGCGTGCGCCGCCAGGGGGAGGCGACCGCCGGCATCCTGGTAGAGCGCCGTCGCCGTCTGGAGCTCGGTCAGCCAGACCCGGTCGCGGCCCGGGTTCTCCGGCAACTTCTCGATCCGCTGCGCGATGCCGGCAAGGTAGCGCGGCAGGTGCCGGAGCTGCTCGAGGCCCGTCGCCGAGACGAAACCGGGATAGACGAGTCCGGCGAGCTGCTCCCTGGCATCGGCGAGCGCCGAGAGCAGCGCGAGGCTCGAGGCGACGGCGAGCGCCTTGTCGACAGCGCGTGCCGCGGTGAGAATTCGGCTCACGAGCGCGACGGTCTCGAACATCGAATCCATGACGACGCCGGAGGTGCGGTCGCGCACGGTCTCGAACTCCGCGCGCATGAAGAGCTGCCCGTCCGGCTTGATGCGGTAGAGCACGGCGTCGATGACGGCGGCCAGGCAGTCGTCGAAGAGTGCCTTGGTCGTCGGGTACGGGCTGGCGGCGAGCGTGAGTTTCTCGGCGGACGTGAGGTGCTGCTGTACATACGCGACGGGTGATGGGATGGCGCCGAGCAGGAGGCGGCGCACCCCGGCGGGCATGGCGGCGGCCTGGTCCTGTTGCGTGCTCATCAGGCGGATGCTCACGCTCGCGCCGTCGTCGACGAGGGCAGGGTAGGCGCGGATCACGTTCTGCGACTGGCCGGGACCGCTCTGCTTCGTGTCGAGGAAGCGGGGGAGCTCGTCGAAGTCCCAGGTCGTGAGCCCGTTTCGCTCGAGCGCGTTGGGGGTCGCCTCTGCGACGCGGGCGACGCTTTCGCGGGCACGGGACTTCAGGTGCTCCTGCAGGCCGGTCAGGCTCTTGCCAGAGGCGAGTGGGCGGCCGCGATCGCCGATCACCTGGAACGTCACGCGCAGGTGGGGCGGCACCCGGTCAAGGTCGAAGTCGGCTGCCGTGAGCTGCGTGCCGGTGAGGCGCTTGATCGTGGCCGCGAGCGAGTCGGCGAGGGATCGGCCGGCGGGGGTGCGGTCGGCGATGGTGCCGCCCGCGGTGGCCCCGGCGGGATTCCCAACAGGGCTGCCCTCCGGCAACTCCGCGATCAGACGCGTGGCCCAGTCGGCGGCTGGCACCACGGTGCGACGGATCGCCTTCGGCAGCGACTTGATCATCGCCGTGACGAGATCGTGCCTGAGCCCAGGGACCTGCCAGTCGAACCCGGTCGGTTCCAGTCCGGCGAGTATGGCGAGCGGCACCTGCACGGTGACGCCGTCGTCCTCTGCACCCGGCTCGAAGCGGTAGCTCAGGGTCAGCCGCTGGTCGCCCTGCTGCCAGAGCGCGGGGAAGGCGTTCTCGTCAACTGTCGCGTCCTCTTCCGCGACGAGGGCATCCGCCGTCATGGTGAGGAGCTCGGGTGTCTCCTGCCTCGCTTTGCGCCACCAGCTTTCGAACGTCCTGGTCGAATATACGTCGAGGGGAATGCGATGGTTATAGAACTCGAAGATGGCTTCGTCGTCGTGCAGGATGTCGCGCCGCCTGGTGCGCTCCTCGACTTCGCTGAGCTCCTCACGCAGCGTGCGGTTCGCGCGGTCGAACTCCGTGATCCGGCGGTCGAGCCTGCCGCTCTCCCACTCGCCGTCGACGAGCGCGTGCCGGATGAACAGTTCGCGGGCCAGGATCGGGTCGATCCTGGCGAACTGCACTCGGCGGCGCGCGACGAGAGGAACGCCGTACAGCGTGACGCGCTCGTACGCGACGACCGCGCCCTGCTTCTTCTCCCAGTGCGGCTCGCTGTAGTTGCGCTTGCACAGCTCGCCAGCGATGGCCTCCGCCCAGGCCGGATCGATCGCCGCGTTCATGCGCGCGAACAGCCGGCTGGTTTCGACAAGCTCGGCGCTCATCACGGCGTTGGGCTGCTTCTTCGCGAGGGTGGAGCCGGGGAAGATCACGAAGCGCGCCTGCCTAGCGCCGATATACTCGCCCAGCTTGGTGGCCTTCGCCGCATCCTTGAGTCCGATGTGCGAGAGCAACCCGGCCAGCAGCGAGCGATGGATACCTTCGGGATTGACCGCCGGATCGCCTATGGAGAGGCCGAGAGGCTTGGCGAGCTGGCGGAGCTGCCGGTAGACGTCCTGCCACTCGCGCACCCTCAGAAAGTTGAGGTACTCGGCCTTGCACAGCCGACGGAAGGCACTCGACCCGAGCTCCCTCTGCTGCTGCTCGAGGTAGTTCCAGAGGTTGAGGAGGGTGAGGAAATCGCTCGTCGGATCGGCGAAACGAGCGTGCTTCTCATCCGCCTGCGCGCGACGCTCGATCGGCCGCTCGCGGGGATCCTGGATCGTGAGGCCCGCGACGATCGCCATCACCTCTCGGCTTACGCCGTGCTG
>JAVECW010000023.1 GCA_030841285.1 Microbacteriaceae bacterium | reverse complement strand
ACGTCTGTCGAACCCAGGACGTGCACGGTCGAACCGGCGCTCGTGCTCGTCACAAGCGCGAAGGCGTTGCTGCCGGCAGGGAAGCATCCGGTCGTCCCCGCGCCGGTGACGCGGTACGCCTTGCCAGGAGACGAGATGCTCCCCGCCTTGATTGCCGCGGGGAGCGAACAATTCGCCGACAGGGTGCCTGTCGCCTGGGCGGTCCCAGCAGCCCGGACCCCCGGGGTGAGTGCGGTCAGCTCCGCAAAGCTCGGAGCGACGAGGACCATGGTCCCGGCGATCCCGCGCAGTTCACCCAGCCGCGCGCTGTCGAGGTAGCCGGACGGGTCATAGACGAGGATGCTCGAGCCGGGGCCGGCCGCGCGCCTGGCCTCCCCGATCGTCGACGCCTCGGTGACCGTCACGCCCTGCTGCCTGAGCACCTCGACGACGGCCTGTGCGCCCAGCGGGGCAGGATTGCTGGCACCCAGTTCGACGCCCCCGCCTGAGCCGCCTCCGACGGCCAGCGTCGCCACGACGGCGAACACGAGCGCGATCACGGTCAGGATGAGCCAGAACAGCCCTCGCCGCGCGACCCGGCGCACTGTCGGCGTCGTGACTGTCGGCGTTGTCGCAATCGGTGTTGTCACGGGACCCTGATCGGTGAGTGTCATACGGGTGACCCCGCCCCGCCGATCTCGACCAGCTGCGCCGGTCGGGCAGCGCGCAGCGCTCGCTCGAGGCTGGCGAGTTCCACGTAGTCCTGCTCGGTCCCGTGCGCATCCAGGTAACGGACGCCGTCGAACACGCTCGCTGCGCGGCCCAGGCGCGCACGTTCCTGCGGAAACGCCGCCGAGGCACGCACGCCGAAGTCATGAGCCGTCGTGCCCGGGTTCACAGTCACGATCGTGCGCTCGGCCAGACCCTTCGCAAGGGCGCGGAACAGCTCCTCGATCGCAAGCGTCCAGTCACGCGCTCCCGCGGCGATCTCGGCATCCTTGCGCATCGCGGCCGCATCGCGGCGATCATCCGCGCCGAGTATCTCGCCTGCTGCCGTGCTCCTGCGATTCAGGCGGGGCATCCCGAAGATGAGGAACCCCGCAACGACGATCGCGACGACCGCGACCACGAGCACCGCGACGAGCCCGCCGTCGACGCCGTTCCCCGAGCCAGAGAAGAGGGAGCCGAGCCAGTCCCGCACGGCCCGTGAGGCGAGGTCGAACCAGGTCGGCCTGGCCGCCTGGTACGACGGCTTCGCGAGTTCGTCGATGAGCCATTGCCGTGCCTCGGGCGCGGCCGGATCGACCGGAACGTCGGTGGCGTACAACGAGGCGAGTGGGTTCATTCGGGACGCAAGCCGGCGGCGGATTGCCCTGCCTGCGTCGTCTTCGGCAGGTACGGGTCTCGCACCTCGCTTCCGGTCTCGCGCGCCTCGACGAAGCGTACGAGTTCGAGGTCGAGCCCCTCCTTGCGCATCCGCAGGTCAATGTAGATGAGCACGACCGTCGATGCCTGGACGACGGATGTGGCTGCTCCGATCACGACGCTGAGCAGGATGAGGAGTACGTAGCTCACGATGGCCGTCACGATGGCCCCGTTGTTGGCGTCCACCGACCCGTTGGGCGCGACGAGCGCGACCGCGAACGCGTAGATGAGCGAGAGGGGTGTCGTGACGACCTGCGCGACAACGTTGACGATCACCGCGACGAGGAACTGGGCACCGAAGGTGCGCCAGAAATGGCCGGTTGTGAGCGACCAGGATCGTGCGATGGAGGCGCGGATCGTCGCGCGCTCAAGCACGATCAGGCAGGGCACGAGTGAGGTCTTGGTGTACAGCCAGGCAAGCAGGACGAGGCAGCCCAGCGCGCCGAGGATGCCGACGACGACGCCGATCGCGACGCCGATCGGTCCGGAGATGACGAGGAGGGCGACGAGCCCGGCGAGGACGAGCACGACCCCGATGAGAACCCCCGCGAGGATGAGCACCCACACGGTGAGGCTGCCTAGTCGCCTGCGGGCCAGCCGCCAGAGCGAGCGCATGGTGAGCTTCTCGCCGAGTGTCGCCCTCGCAACCTCCGTCACCATCACGCCCTGGAGGAACGCGGACCCCACAATCCCCAGCGCGATCGGCACGAGGGCGGAGATGGCGATGCTGGCGATCGCGCCGGCCAGCACGGTGTCCCGCTCGGCCGCGTTCGCCATCGCCACCCGTGTCAGGGCGAACGCGGAGACCCCGCCGACAGTGACCAGGCTCGCCACGACGATCACGAGCTGGATGATGAGAGCACTGCCGAACGTCGCCCGCGGGTTGCGCCGGAGCACCTGGAACGGCGCTCCGATCAGGGTGCCGAATCCGAGTGGCCGGAGCGGAATGAGGCCGGGCTTCGGCGGGGGCGTCCAGCCAGGCGCAGCCCCGTATGGCGCCCCTGGTTGCTGGCCTTGCGAACCGGGTACGGATCCCCCGGCGGCGCCCGTGGGAGGCACCGGCACGTGCGAGTACTCGCCGTATGCTGGCCGGGGCGCGGGAGCACCCCCAGGAGGCTGCCAGTTCTGATCGTCGGTCACAGCAGGCGCTCCTTGGTCGGGAATTCGGCTTCGCACTCTCGTCAATCCCATGCTGGCACATCGGATGCCACGCGCACGGTATCTCTTCAAGCTCGTGAGCGGGCGTCTCGACTACGCTGGTGCCAGTAGTTCTCTGGCTTGTCGCGGGATGACGCGCAGCCCCGGGCGGGAAACGGGTTTATGAACGGTCGCATTCTGGTGGTCGACGATGACGCCGCTCTTGCCGAGATGATCGGCATCGTGCTTCGCACGGAAGGCTTTGAGCCCTATTTCTGCGAAGACGGATCCCTTGCGCTCGACGCATTCCACGATTCGAAACCCGATCTCGTGCTGCTCGACCTCATGCTGCCCGGCCTCGATGGAATCGAGGTCTGCGCCCGCATCCGGGCCGAGTCCGGCACGCCCATCATCATGCTCACCGCGAAGTCCGACACTGCCGACGTCGTCAAGGGGCTCGAGTCCGGCGCCGACGACTATATGGTCAAGCCGTTCAACCCCAAGGAGCTGGTCGCCCGCATCCGGACCCGCCTGCGTCCCGCGCCGCAGGCGGCTGCGGCGACCAACCTGCGGATCGGCGACCTCGCACTGGATGTCGCCGGCCACGAGGTCAGGCGGGGCGACGCCCGCATCAATCTCACCCCGCTCGAATTCGACCTCCTGCTCGCGCTCGCGTCGAAACCCGCGCAAGTGTTCACTCGGGAGATGCTCCTCGAGCAGGTCTGGGGCTACCACTACAAGGCAGACACGCGACTCGTCAACGTGCACGTGCAACGGCTCCGCGCCAAGGTTGAAGACGACCCAGACAACCCGAGGATCGTCATGACCGTGCGCGGTGTCGGTTACCGCGCCGGCGCAGTCGTCTAGGACGTCGTGGCCGAACTGAAGCGATACATCGGGCTCGATTGGCGAGGGTGGCGGTCGTGGCCGCCACGTCTCGCGCACGTGTGGCGCACGTCGCTCCAGATCAGGACCGTCGCGATCACGATGCTGCTCACGGGACTCGCCATCCTGCTCACGGGGATGTACCTGTCCTACAGCGTGGGCGATAACCTCTACCAGCAGCGACTCGACCAGGCCCTGAGTGATTCCAGCCGTGCGACGACAACCGCGCAGAATCAGCTCAATGCGGCGGATGTCACGACCAGCGAAGCCGTCAAGCACCTGCTCGATACGGCGCTGGCCGCGGTGCAGACGTCCACGTCGAGCCGGCTTGTCGGAGCGTATCGCGTGCCGGGGCAGGACACGTCGTTCGCTGCGCCGCTCGACTTCGCGAGCACCGCACTCGGCGGCGTGATCACGGACCAGCTGCGCGCATCCGTCCAGAAAAGTGGCGGCAAGCAGTTCTACCAATCCGTCGCTCTGCCGACGAGCACCGGAGCAACCGATCCTGGCATCGTCGTCGGCTCCCAGCTCTCGCTCCCAACCGCCGGGCTCTACGAGCTCTACATCGGCTACGACCTGCGCGACGCCGAGACGACCCTGAGCTTCGTGCAGGGCACGCTGCTGCTCGCGGGACTCGCTCTCATCATCCTGATCGGTGCCATCACCTGGATCATCGTGCGCTTCATCGTGACCCCGATCCGGGTCGCGGCCGAGACGAGCGAGCGCCTGGCCGCGGGCGACCTCGAGGTGCGCATCCCGGAGAAGGGCGAGGACGTCTTCGCCTCGCTCGCTCACTCGTTCAACGGCATGGCCGACAGCCTCCAGCACCAGATCACGCAGCTCGCGACGCTTTCCCAGGTGCAGCAGCGCTTCGTTTCGGATGTCTCCCACGAACTTCGCACGCCACTGACGACGATCCGGCTCGCGGGGGACGTGATCTACGACCAGCGTGCGAACTTCCCGCCGGCCACCGAGCGCACCGCGGAGCTCCTGCACACGCAGGTCGAGCGATTCGACCTGCTGCTGTCTGACCTGCTTGAGATCAGTCGGTACGACGCAGGGTCGGTCGTCCTCGAGCCGGAGCCCACCAATCTTGTGCGACTCGCCGATGACGCGATCGACGCCATGTCGACGCTCGCAGAGCAGAACGGCACCGAGCTCAGGCTGGAGGCGCCTGGCGGCTACTTCGTCGTCGATCTGGACCCGCGTCGCATCCGCCGCATCGTTCGCAACCTGCTCGGCAACGCCATCGAACACGGCGAGGGCAAGCCCGTTGTCGTCACCGTCGACAGCAACGAGAGCGCCGTCGCGCTCACCGTGCGCGACTACGGGCAGGGCATGAGCCGCCAGGAGGTGGGTCATGTGTTCGATCGCTTCTGGCGAGCGGATCCGTCGCGCAGGCGCACGATCGGGGGCACGGGCCTCGGACTCGCGATCTCCCTCGAAGACGCCACGGTGCATTCCGGATGGCTCCAGGTCTGGTCGAGGACGGGCGAGGGCACCTGCTTCCGGCTCACGCTGCCGCGCGTCACGGGCGGAGAGATCGTCTCCTCTCCGTTGCCCTTGCCGCCCACGGATGCAGTGAACGGCGCGGATGCAGTGAATGGCACGGATGCAGTAAACGGCACGGACGCAGCGAACGCTGCCGAGCCAGACCAGGAGGTGACGGCGTGACCAGTCGATTGAGGCTCGGTTCCCGGATGATCGCGATCGGCGCGGCGGTTGCGCTCCTGCTCAGCGGATGCGCGAACATCCCCGAATCGGGGCAGGTGCGGCAAGGCGCCCCCATCACCAAAGCGAATGAGCCGCTTGACCTCGATTTCAACCCGTTGCCTCCCGCCACGGGGGCGACCCAGGATGACATCCTGCACGGTTTCATCGACGCCGCTTCAAGCCCGAAGTCGGGCTACGCGATCGCGCGGAAGTTCCTGACGCCGAGCCTCGCTCCGCGATGGAACCCCGATGCGAATGTCACTGTCGACCAGGGTACTGGGCGCAGTTACGGGCAGGTCGCCACCAACACCTGGCAGTTGAGCGTCGTGCCCGTTGCCACCGTGGACGCGTCTGGCGGATACCAGAAGGCGGCAAGCGCGGCGACGCCCGTCACGCTGCGATTCCAATTCGTTCAGGTCAAGGGTGAATGGCGCATTTCCGCGGCGCCGGACGGAGTCGTCATCGACGCATCCACCTTCAGTGCCGTGTTCAGTACGCAGACCCTCTACTTCTACAGCCCGGGATTCACCTACCTCGTGCCCGACCAGCGCTGGTTCCCGTCGCGCGTGACGACGGCGGCGACGCGCGCTGTCAAGGCACTCCTCGCCGGGCCGTCGAAGTGGCTCGCGCAGGGTGCTGTCGTTTCCGCATTCCCAGCGGGCACGCAGCTGACAGTCGATGCCGTGACGACGTCGGGCGGGCAGCAGGCGCAGGTCGATCTCAGTTCGGAGGCCACCCAGGCCGACGTCGTCCGGTTGGAGCGCATGAAGCTCCAGCTCCAGGAAAGCCTCGGCCCGCTCGCGCAGTCGGTGCAGATCTCGATCGATGGCGCTCCCCAGACGATCGGAGACCTGACGGGCAGTGGCGCGCCGATCGCCAACCCGGCGGTCTTGAGCCAGCCGCTCGTCTACCGCGGCGGCACCTTCGGTTTCCTCTCCGGGACGACCATCACGAGTGTTCCCGGCATCTCGGACAGGGTCGCTTCGCTGCAGTCTCCGACCGGAGCCGTCACGGCCGCGGCGCTCACGGCGGACCACAGCGCAGCAGCGGTCCTGACCCCGAGCGGCGTCTACGCGGTGCGAAGCGCGGCGCAAGCCCCCGTCCTCGTTGACAACCGGCCAGGACTCATCGCGCCAGCCATCGACAACAACGGCTATGTGTGGTCGGTGCCAACCGGCTCGCCGAACGCAGTGCGCGTCACCGGAGCGGATGGCCAACAGGGATCTGTGAAGACCAGCTGGACGAGCGCCACCCAGATCGTCTCGCTCGCGGTGTCCCGCGACGGCACCAGGCTCGTCGCCATCCTGCGTACGGGAAGCGACGTGTCGTTCGTGGCCGCGGGAATCGTGCGGGGGGAGAACGGCGTACCGACGGCGGTGACCGAGCCACTGACACTGAGTGTCGATCCGACGTCGACGCCCGTCTCGGCGGCGTGGACCGACGAACTCACCGTGACCGTGCTCGGCACAGCGGCGAACGGCGAGACGACCGTTGGGCAGCAGCAGCTCGGCGGCCAGTTCGCGGCGACAAGCGGTCCGACGAACGGGGTGAGCGTTGCCGGTGCGAGTGGCGTTTCGAGCTATCTGGTGCTGGCGTCCGACGGCACGTTGCAGGCTCCGTCCGGCACCGCGTGGCAGGCCAGGGCAGAGAAGATCGGTGCGCTCGGTGTGCAGATGGGCCAGCCATAGTAGCCCCCAGCATCTGAGAGAGGGCGACTGTCCCCAGTCTCACCCTCGCCGCGCCGGCGTCGCGCCCGGGTGTGGGATCGTCACGGCATGAGACGCTCGCGCCGCGCGTTCGACCTGGTTCGCGAGATCGCCGGCCACGCCGGCATCCGTGAGGCATGGCTCGACGCGCTGGCCGTGCTTGCTCCCACGAGCTGCACAGGATGCGGGGCTCCCGATCGCGCACTCTGTGATGCCTGCCGCATGCTCCTGTCCACGACACCGCACCCGGTGGAGCTCGGTCAGCCCACCGCGAGGTCGCCGCTCGTGGTGTGGTCTGCGCTCGACTATTCCGGCGTGCCGCGCAGCATCCTGCTCGCGTTCAAGGACGGCGCGCGTACGGATGCCGCTCCTGCGCTGGCCAGGCCGCTTCGGTCCGCGCTCGCGGCGGCCCTCGCCACCGTGCCGGCGCACTCGGCCGTGCGCCTGGCCGTCATCCCATCGACGCGAGCCGCATTCCGCAGGCGCGGCTACCACCCCGTGGAGCTCGTCCTGGCCGCCGCGGGCCTGAAGACCGAGCACCCGCTGAGTGTGGCCAGGCAGACCGCTGACCAGGCGGGCCTCGGGTCGGCGGCACGGGCGGAGAACCGCGCGGGATCGCTGTGCGCGAGGCGAGAACTACGCGGGAAGACGTACCTGATCATCGACGACATCCTGACCACAGGAGCGACGCTGCTCGAGGCGCGCCGCGCGATCGAGGCTGCCGGGGGAGTGGTCCGTGGTGCCGTGACGATCGCTCACACGCGTCGACGGAGCGCCCAGACGGGCGCCCAGGAAGACCTGAGGCGAGCCTGAGGAGATACTCAGGCCCAGCTGATGACTTCCGGGCTGGCGCGCACTAGCGTAGGTGAAAAGGCGCGCATGATTCGCCCTTCGTGAGCCGGGCGGTTGGCACGCCAGATCAGGAGGTCGTCATGGAACTGAGCATCATCGGACGCAACCTAGGGATCACCGATCGCTTTCGCGAATACGCGACGGAGAAGGCTGCAAAGATCTCTCATCTCGCCGAGCGCGCTCTCTCTCTTGAGATCAAGGTCAGCCGCCATAACGAGAAGGTGGGCGGTCACAACGGCGACGATCGAGTCGAATTGACTCTCGTCGGTCCGGGCGCTGTTGTTCGCGCGGAAGCAACCGGCATGGACAAGTACGCCGCGTTCGACGTGGCGATCGCGCGTCTGCTCGAGCGAGTACGCAGGGCCAAGGACCGCAAGAAGGTGCATCGCGGGCAGCATCGCCCGACGTCTCTGCGTGAAGCCAGCTCAGGCGGGTTCAGCGTTGTGGACATCACGCCAGCACCGGTTGCCGTGCTCGAGCAGGTTCGCACTGGCGCAATTCCCGTGGTACCCGAGGAGTCCGTTGCACCCGAACCGGCGGAGGACGAGTACTGCCCCGTCGTGATTCGCAAGAAGGTGTTCGCCTCGGTGCCGATGAGCGTCGATGATGCGTTGTACTACATGGAGCTCGTTGGCCATGACTTCTACCTCTTTATCGAGCAGGAGACGGATCGTCCGAGCGTCGTCTACCGCCGGAAGGGCTGGGACTATGGCGTGATCGCCCTGGATGGCGACGCCGCCGAATTGCAGGAGGTCGCGACCGCGAGCCGTAAGCTCAGCCGCTGAACAAGTAGCATTGCTATAGTTACCGGCTGCGGTCGGTTGCTCACCCGTGCGTCCGATCGGACGACAGGCGCCGAGCGCGCCCAGACGAATAGTGGAGTGCATCCGTGGCCTCAGTTCTGGAAAAGGTTCTTCGAGTTGGCGAGGGGCGCGTCCTCCGTCGGCTCGAAGCGTATGCCAAGGCCGTCAACGCGCTGGAAGAGGACTTCCAGCACCTGAGCGATGAGGACCTGAAGCACGAAACGGTCGAGTTGCGCGAGCGATACAGCAACGGCGAGTCGCTCGACGACCTGCTACCCGAGGCATTCGCGGCGGTTCGCGAGGCGTCCGTGCGCACCCTGGGCCTGCGCCATTTCGACGTGCAGATCATGGGCGGCGCTGCACTCCACCTCGGCAACATCGCGGAGATGAAGACCGGTGAGGGCAAGACGCTTGTCGCCACGACGGCCGCATACCTCAACGCGATCGCGAGCCGCGGCGTGCACGTCGTGACGGTCAACGACTACCTCGCGAGCTACCAGAGTGAGCTCATGGGTCGCGTCTTCCGCGCGCTCGGAATGTCGACCGGCGTGATCCTCGCCGGCCAGACGCCCGAGGAGCGTCGTGAACAGTACGCGGCCGACATCACGTACGGCACCAACAACGAATTCGGCTTCGACTACCTGCGCGACAACATGGCGTGGCAGGCGAGCGACATGGTGCAGCGCGGCCACTTCTTCGCGATCGTCGACGAGGTCGACTCGATCCTGATCGACGAGGCCCGCACGCCGCTCATCATCTCTGGGCCCGCATCCGGAGAAGCGAACCGCTGGTTCAACGAGTTTGCGAGCCTCGCGACGCGCCTGGAGGCGGAGGTCGACTACGAGGTCGACGAGAAGAAGCGCACGGTCGGTGTGCTCGAGTCCGGCATCGAGAAGGTCGAGGACTACCTCGGCATCGACAACCTCTACGAGTCGGCCAACACTCCACTCATCTCCTTCCTCAACAACGCCATCAAGGCGAACGCGCTGTTCAAGAAGGACAAGGACTACGTCGTGATGAACGGCGAGGTGCTCATCGTCGACGAGCACACCGGTCGTATTCTGATGGGCCGCCGCTACAACGAGGGCATCCACCAGGCGATCGAGGCCAAGGAAGGCGTCGCCGTCAAGGCCGAGAACCAGACGCTCGCGACCGTGACCCTGCAGAACTACTTCCGCTTGTACAAGAAGATCTCGGGGATGACCGGTACCGCTGAGACCGAGGCGGCCGAGTTCATGAGCACATACAAGCTCGGCGTGGTCGCGATCCCGACCAACCGGCCCATGCAGCGCAAGGACCAGTCCGACCTCGTCTACAAGAACGAGGAATCCAAGTTCGCGCAGGTGGTGGAAGACATCGTCAAGCGCCACGAGAGCGGCCAGCCGGTTCTCGTCGGCACCACGAGCGTTGAGAAGAGTGAGTACCTCTCGCGCCTGCTCGCCAAGAAAGGCGTTCGCCACGAGGTCCTGAACGCGAAGAACCACGCGCGCGAGGCGGCGATTGTCGCCCAGGCTGGTCGGCTCGGCTCGGTGACGGTCGCGACCAACATGGCCGGTCGTGGAACCGATGTCATGCTCGGCGGAAACGCCGAGTTCCTCGCGGTCGCCGAGATGAACGCGCGCGGACTCTCGCCCATCGATACCCCGGACGAGTACGAGGCAGCGTGGGACGAGGTCTTTGACGAGGTGAAGAAGGGTGTCGCGGTGGAGGCCGAGAAGGTCGTGGCAGCCGGAGGCCTCTACGTGCTCGGCACCGAGCGCCACGAGTCCCGCCGAATCGACAACCAGCTTCGCGGTCGAAGCGGGCGCCAGGGTGACCCGGGCGAGAGCAGGTTCTACCTGTCGCTCACGGATGACCTCATGCGACTCTTCAACGCCGGCGCCGCCGAGAGCCTCATGGGTCGCGGCAACGTGCCGGACGACCTCGCGATCGAGTCCAAGGTCGTCAGCCGCGCCATCCGCAGCGCGCAGTCGCAGGTCGAGGCGCGTAACGCCGAGATCCGCAAGAACGTGCTCAAGTATGACGACGTCTTGAACAGGCAGCGTGAGGCGATCTACAGCGACCGCCGCCACATCCTCGAGGGTGATGACCTGCACGAGCGCACGCAGAAGTTCCTGGAGGACGTGATCGACGACGTGCTCGCCGTCCACACAAGCGAGGGCAACGGCGACGACTGGGACTTCGACGCTCTCTGGAACGAGCTGCGAACGCTCTATCCGGTTGGCGTCACGATCGACGAGGTCATCACCGAGGCCGGAAACCGCGGCAAGATCAACCGCGAATTCATGCGTCGCGAGATCCTGTCGGATGCCCGCGTTGCGTACCAGCGCAGGGAAGAGACGCTCGGTTCGCCAGCGATGCGTGAGCTTGAGCGACGCGTGGTGCTCTCGGTGATCGACCGCCGCTGGCGCGACCACCTCTACGAGATGGACTACCTGAAGGACGGCATCGGCCTTCGCGCCATGGCGCAGCGTGACCCGCTGGTCGAGTACCAGCGCGAGGGCTACGCGATGTTCCAGCAGATGATGGGCCAGATCCGCGAGGAGACCGTCGGCTTCCTGTTCAACCTCGAGGTCGAGGTCAGCCAGGCGCCCGGCGAGGTTACCGGCGTTGCGGCGAGGGGACTCGCGCGCGCGGAGTCGGAGGACGAGAGGTTCAGCTACTCCGCTCCGAGCGACGCTGGCGGCGTCGAGGTACGCAACCAGCGCGGCCAGATCGAACAGGCCGCCACGGCGCGCGCTCAGCGAGCGCAGGCCCAGGCGGGTGCCGCGCAAGAGCCGGAGCAGCCGGCCCAGCGTGGCGCCTTCGGTCAGCGAGTGAGCGGCGACGAGCCGGCGCCGACCAATCGTGCCGAGCGCCGCGAGCAGGAGCGGCGCAAGCGCTAGCGCCACGGTCCGCGACGACGTCGCGAAGCGGGGAGCGCTCAGAGGACGTTGATCGCGCTCGCGCGCCAGCGGCCGTCGAGACCCTCGAGGCGGATGGCGACGGCGCGCGACCTGGCACGCTGGTGGACCATGATGACGGCTTCGACCACGCCGTCGCGTGGTTCGGAGATGAGCGGCCGGCCGATGACGAGCTGGGGCCGACGCACCGCCTGGCCCGTGACCTGGCGCGCGCGGGCAGCCAGCACGACGCGCTTGAGCAGATGTGCGTAGACGTCGTCACCGACCCATCGTGCCAGTTGGTCGAGCTCCCTGACGCCAGCGAGCACCTCGATGACGCAGCGGCTCAGGTTGATCAGGAGGGGCTCCGGATCTGGCAGGCTCGCTGTCGGCGTTTGCTGGAGGCCGAAGAACTCCTCGACGTCAAACCGGACCGCGTCGGCCTTGGTCGTGCGAGCAGGACGTGGGACCTCGGGCAACGGTTGACTCATGGCTGACTCCCCAGTGGAGGTGCCTACCCCCGATTGAGGGTCGCGCTTGGCAAGCTACTCAAGCAGGTTCAGAACCGGCTGTCTACTGGAATGTTGTCGCTGTGGATAACTGGCTCGGCGGCTGTGAGCCTCCGCTACCGTCGCTCCATGCGCTGGGACGACCTCTTCGACGACCTCGAGGGCCAACTCGAATACGGACTCGGCGCCGAGGCGATCGATTTGAAGGCTGAGGAGGAGCGCCTGCGGCTCGGACAGATGTCTCTGCGCGATCGCCTGACGTCGATCGCGCGGGCACAGGCCAAGGGCTCAAGCTACGCAATCAGCGTGCAACTGGTCTCTGGGGCGGTGATCTTCGTGCGGCCCACCACATTCGGCAAGGATTGGCTTGCCGCAGACCTGGCGGGGGAGGCGCGGGCGGCCACGCAATGCGTCATCCCGATGGCAGCGGTCGCCGGTCTCATCCTGACACCCAAGCAGGTTCACGAGAGCCTGGACGCCGAGCCTGGGCCACGCGGGGCACCGCGGCTGGCCGATCGGATCGGTCTCGCATTCGTGTTGCGTGACCTGTGTCGCCGTCGCACGAGCGTCGAGCTCGTTACAGCTGCTGGGAGCCTCGGCGGCACGATCGACCGGGTCGGTCGCGAACACCTCGACCTCGCCGTGCACGAACCAGGCAGCGCCCGTCGGGAATCCAACGTGACCCAGTACCGCGTCGTTCCGCTCGCGAGCATCCTGCTCGTGCTGGTGTGACGCGTCCGACCAGGGGCGCCTCAAGCGCTTCGAACGCCACGAGGTGTGGCGCTCGTGGTGGCGCCCTCGGTCGCTAGTCCGCCCGGAGGATCTGCCCGCCGGAAAGCTCAGGGATGTTCGCGAAGTCCGAACCCTGCCAGAGGCTCCGCCTCCTGCTCTCCTCATACATGGCCTGGATATATGACTCGAGAACGACGCGTTCGACCCGCCACTGCCTCGCCGAGCCGATCCGGATCGCGGGGAGCTCACCGGATTGGACAAGGGAAAGCGCGTCCTCCGCGGTGATGCTCAGGATCTCGCCGGTGTCGGCCAGCGTGAGAAACCGGCCGAGCGAATCGATGGTGTCTTCGCTCATGCTTCGATTATTCTCCTGCGTTCGGTGTGTCGGTGGGGGTGTGGATAACTTTCCCACGGCGCGCCCAGACTCATGACGATGTATGTGAAAGTCCTCAGAATGCCTTCGAAGGAGACGAGATGGTGGTCACAACCACGCGTCGCACGCGCCGATCCTTCTGGCTCGATCCACGCTTCGTGATCGGGCTCGGCCTGGTCATCGGATCGGTTGCCGGCGTCTCCGCACTCGTGTCCGCAGCCGACCGAACGACGGTCGTGTTCGCCGCGAGGGCGCCTCTCAGCCTCGGGGACACCGTGCGCGCGTCCGATCTGACGGCGACCAAGGTGCGCCTCGGGCCGGTGGGCGACCTGTACCTCGCGAGCGGACAGCTCCCCGCGGACGGTGTCGTCGTCACGCGCGCGATCGCGGCAGGCGAACTCATCCCGCTCTCGGCCGTCGGCAGCGCGGCGGAGCCGGGGCAGACGAGGGTGGTGGTGACCGTGAGCGGCGTGCTTGCGGCATCCGTCGGGCCAGGGTCGGTGGTGGACGTATGGGCGGCCACCGAGGTCGACAGCGGCCAATTCGGTCCTCCGGCCGTTCTCGTCGATTCGGCGACGGTGGTCAGGCTCGTCGACAGTAAGGCGCTCGTCGCTCGCGACATCGTCTCGGTCGAGGTGCAGGTGCCCAGACAGGAGATCGCCGCCGTGCTCGAATCCCTCGCCAACGGTGACGTCATCTCGATCGTGCCCGTGAGCACGCCGGTCGGGCGCTGACGATGGCCACGCTCGTCCTCGCGCTCGACCGCCGCGTCGAGGATCGGCTGATCGGGGACATCCTCGACCGCGGTCACGAGATCGTCGCGCGTGTCCAGGGTGCGGCAGAAGTGATCGCGATCCTCGAGGATCGCACCCCAGAAGTCGTGCTCGTCTCCGCATCGCGCAAGCACCTCGGCGACCGGCTGATCGCGGAATGCGACGCCCGAGCCGTTCGGCTCGTCGCCCTCGCTGCAAGCGACCTCGAACGGAGGCTCGCGGCGTCGCTCGGGCTCTACGAGGTGCTCGATGCGCAGGCGGAATGGGCGGAAGTCGAGGCGCTCATCACGGCGGGCGTGAGCGTGCCCATGCGCCTCGGGCCCGCGGCGCCCAGCGCCGCAAACGCTGGTGCGGTCATTGCCGTGTGGGGGCCGGCGGGTGCCCCGGGCCGAACGACGCTCGCAATCAACATCGCCGCCGAGATTGCCGGGCACGGGCACACGGTTGCGCTCGCCGATGTCGACACGTACAGCGGATCGATCGCCCCAGCGCTCGGCATGCTCGACGAGGCACCCGGCTTCGCCGCCGCCTGCCGCCTCGCCGGCGCAGACAGCTTGAGCCAGTCGGAGCTCGAGCGCATCGCCCAGCGCTACTCGTCGCCGCAGGGCGCGTTCTGGGTGCTCACCGGGATCGGTCGCCCCACGCGCTGGCCCGAGCTCTCCGGCGATCGTGTGACGAAGACCATCGATGCCTGCCGGCGCTGGGTCGACTACGTCGTGATCGACACGGGTTTCAGCCTGGAGAGCGACGAGGAGATCTCGAGCGACCTCTTCGCACCGCGTCGCAACGGCGCGACGATTGCAGCGCTACGGAGCGCGGAGCGCGTCGTCGCGGTTGGCCTGGCCGATCCGGTCGGGATGTCGCGCTTCCTGCGCGCGCACGCCGACCTGATCGAGATCATCACCGACCGCCGGCTCGATGTCGTAATGAACCGGGTGCGGGCGAGCGCCATCGGCCTGAACCCCAACGGGCAGGTTTCGTCCACGCTCGCCCGCTTCGCGGGAATCGACTCCGCAACGCTGGTGCCACATGACCAGCTGGGTCTCGACGCGGCCGTGCTCCTGGGGAAGACGCTGCGGGATGCCGCGCCCAGGTCGCCGGCACGCGCGAGCATCCTTCGCCTGGTCGAATCGACGCTCCTGCCTGCGCCCGTCACGAAGCGCCAGCGCATTCGACGGCGGAAGCTGTCAGCGGCGACTGCCTAGACTGGAGGGCGTGTCGACGCTCAGTGATCTCGTCCTTGCCCAGGGTCGTTCCTCGGAGGCGGATGTCGACTGGCTGCACATGCTCGTTGGCGACTGGCAGCTGCTGGCCGACCTGGCATTCGCCGACATCGTGCTCTGGGTTCCCACCGAGGACGACAGTTTCGTCGCCGTCGCACACGCACGCCCGTCGAGTGCCGCCACGTTGTTCTACCGGGATTTCGTCGGCCAGCGGATCAAGTCGGCGTGGCAAAGCCAGGTGACGGAGGCGTACGAGAGTGCGCGGATCATCGACTCGGCATCCCCGGATTGGTACGAGGAGACGCCAACGCGCGTGCGTGCGGTGCCGGTCATCCGGCGGCTGAGCCCGAATTCGCCTGCCACGGCCGAGACGCCCGTCGCCGTGATCACCAGGCACACGAACCTGAGCGAGGCGCGCACTCCTAGCCGGCAGGAGCTGACCTTCAACGACTGCGCGAACGACCTGTTCGCCATGATCGCCTCCGGGGACTTCCCGGATCTCGGTGCACCGACTGGGCCGAGGCGTGGCGCACCACGCGCATCCGACGGTCTGATTCGCCTCGACGTCGACGGTGTGACCACGTTCGCGAGCCCCAACGCGCTCTCCGCGTTCAACCGGATGGGCTTCGCGGATGAACTCGAGGGCGAGTCGCTCGCCGAAGTCACCACGCGACTACTGAGCGGCCGGATGGTCGTTGACGAGTCCCTCCCGCTCGTCGTTACCGGTCGCGCACCGTGGCGCACCGATATCGAGTCACGCGGAGTGACAGTTTCGCTCCGCGCGATCCCGATACGCAACCGGGGCGAGCGGATCGGTGCGATCGTGCTGTGCCGCGATGTCAGCGAACTGCGCCACCAGGAACGCGAACTCATCACCAAGGATGCGACCATCCGCGAGATTCACCACCGGGTGAAGAACAACCTGCAGACCGTCGCGTCACTGCTGCGGATCCAGGCGCGGCGCACGCACTCCGACGAGGCGCGCGAGGCGCTGAACCAGGCGATGCGGCGCGTTGCCGCGATCGCTGTCGTGCACGACACGCTCTCGACGGGGCTCGCGCAGATCGTCAACTTCGATGATGTCTTCGACCGTGTCCTGCTGCTCGTGGCCGAGGTGGCGTCGAGTCACAACACCACGGTGCATCCGAAGTCGTCCGGCAGCTTTGGCGTGCTCCCCAGCGAGTACGCGACGCCGCTTGCGCTCGCGCTCACCGAACTCGTGACGAATGCGGTCGAACACGGCCTCGCCGGCCGGGAGGGCCAGGTCGAGATCGTCGCCGATCGGTCGGAGGACACGCTCACGGTCAAGGTCGTCGACAACGGCTCCGGCCTGCCGGAGGGCAAGGTCGGGTCTGGGCTCGGCACCCAGATCGTGCGTACGCTTATCCAGGGTGAACTGAGCGGGACGATCGATTGGCACACGATGATGGGCCAGGGCACAGAAGTGACGATCGCGATCCCGTTGCGCTACATCACGAAGGTGTAGGGCACGTTCGGGGTTACCGCCGCATCACCTCAGGAGGCGCGACGGCCGAATCACCTCAGGAAGCGCGACGGGCCCGAGCAGCACGCCGCTTGAGTGCACGGCGCTCGTCCTCGGAGAGGCCGCCCCAAACGCCCGAGTCCTGACCGGTCTCGAGCGCGTACTGCAGGCACAGCTCGGTGACGGAGCAACGGGCGCACACCGACTTCGCCTTGTCGATCTGGTCGACAGCAGGACCGGTGTTGCCAACCGGGAAGAACAGCTCCGGGTCGGCAGTGAGGCAGGCAGCCTTGTCGCGCCAGTCCATGGGGGTACTCCTTATGTTGCTCGGGTGCACGGCCGATCGGCCTAGAATGCGGAGGGTATGCGTCGAGTGAGAGGGTGTGTAAGTGGGTGAAAACTGCCCACGACCCTGTGAGCGTCAACTCGACCTCAAATATGCTCGCATATTGGTTGGACCAAATCAACAGTTTTTTATGGGATAACGCTGTGAACACAAAACGGAAACCTGGGGATGATATAGCCGGCGACGGAGCCTTCCGCGAAGCGGGGCGTCCGCCCATGCTCATCGGGCTCGCCGTGCTGCTTTTCGCCGAGGCCGCGTTGCTCATCGCGGTGGTGGTTTGGCTCGTCGTTGAGCTGGTCGCTGCGAGGCCGGCCTCCTACCTGAGTGCCGTCGCGATCCTCGTGCTCGTCGCGATCAGCGCTGCGTGGATTCTTGCCACGGCGATGGGCACGCTGAGGGGCCGTTCCTGGATTCGTGGCGCGACAGTCACCTGGCAGGTCATGCAGATCGCGATTGCGGTCGGCTGCTTCCAGGGCCTCTACGCCAGGCCCGACCTCGGCTGGGCCCTGCTCGTGCCATCGATCATCGGGATCCTGCTCGCCATCTCGCCGCAGGTGGTCACGGCCACCAGGCGCGACGCCGTTTAGTCCACGCCGACGAGGCTCAGTCCACCCCGAGCTTCCTGCGCAGACTGGCGACGTGGCCGGTCGCCTTCACGTTGTAGAGCGGAAGCCTGATCGTCCCCTCAGGGTTCACGACGAACGTCGAGCGCAGGACCCCAGTGACGGTCTTGCCGTAGAGCGACTTCTCCCCGTATGCGCCGTACGCGTTGTGCACGGCGAGATCGGGGTCCGACAGGAGCGGGAAGTTCAACCCGTCGCGCTCCTGGAACTTCTTGAGCTTGGCGGGCGCGTCCCTGGAGAGGCCGAGAACCTGGTAGCCGGCCGCCTTGAGCGAGTTGAGATTGTCGCGGAAGTCGCACGCCTCCGTCGTGCACCCCGGCGTCATGGCCTCCGGGTAGAAATACACGATGACGTTCTGCCCGGCGAAATCGCCGAGCGAAACGGGCGTGCCGTCCTGGTCTGGCAGGGTGAAAGCGGGGGCGGTGTCGCCCTCTTCAAGGCGTGTGGATGTCATGCTCCAACGCTACCTCGCGGTCTACGCGAACGTTGCGAGCAGCCTCTGCAGGGAGTCCAGGCGCGCGCGCCCTGTCTCGCCGAGCTCCCCGGCTTCGACCGCCTCGATGATCGCGCAGTCCGGGGAGTCAGGCAGGTGGGTGCAACCGCGCGGGCAGCGTTCGGCGATCGTCGCGAGATCGGTGAACGCTTTCAGGATGTTGTCCGTATTGATGTGACCGAGGCCGAAGGAGCGCACGCCCGGCGTATCGATCACCCAGCCGCGACCGGCATCCGTGTCGATTCGCAGCGAGACCGTCGACGACGAGGTGTGGCGCCCGCGACCCGTCACGAGGTTGACGATGCCGGTCGCCCGTCGCGCGCTCGGGACGAGCACGTTGACGAGGGTCGATTTGCCGACGCCGGAGTGCCCGACGACGACGGTGTCGTGACCGACGAGCGCCGCGGAGATCTCGTCCACAGGGATCGCGTCCTCCCTGCTCGTGAAGACGGGAAGGTCGAGCCCGGCGAAGTTCTCCAGGAACTCTGCCGGGTCGGCCAGGTCGGTCTTCGTGACGCACAGCATGGGGGCGATTCCGGCATCGTATGCCGCGACCAGGTAGCGGTCGACCAGGCGCGTGCGCGGTTCGGGGTTGGCCGCGGCGACGACGATCAGCATCTGGTCGGCATTGGCGACGATGACGCGCTCGACCTCGTCGGTGTCGTCCGCGCTGCGGCGCAGCAGGGTGGTACGCGGTTCGATCCGCACGATGCGGGCGAGGCTGCCCTCCGCTCCGCTCGTGTCACCGACGATGCTCACGCGGTCGCCGGTGACGATGGCCTGCCTGCGCAGCTCGCGCGCGCGGGTCGAGGTCAGCTGTCGTTCGTCGGCTGTTCCCTCGTCGAGCATGACCGTGTATCGACCGCGGTCGACCCCGAGAACCCGGCCGATCCTCGCATCCTCGTGCTCTGGGCGGGTCTTCGTTCGCGGCCTGTTCCCCTTGGGATTGGGCCGCATGCGGATGCTCGACTCGTCGAACTCCGACTCGTCGTCGTCATCGTCGTCGGTTGCCCACCAGGTCATCTAGGCGGCATCCCCCGCAAGCATCGCCTGCCACAGTTGCGTGAACTGCGGGAGGGTCTTGGCGGTGGTCGCGATGTTCTCGATCTCGACGCCGGGAACCGCGAGACCGATGATCGCACCGGCGGTCGCCATCCTGTGGTCGTGATAACTACGCCACACGCCGCCGTGCAGCGGGCGAGGCTCGATGCGCAGGCCGTCCTCAAGCTCAGTGATGGCGCCGCCCAGCCCGTTGATCTCGGCTGCCAGCGCCGCTAGCCTGTCCGTCTCGTGGTGCCGGATGTGCCCGATGCCGGTGATCTCGCTCGGTTCGGCGGCGAGAGCGGCGATCGCCACGATCGCGGGGGCGAGTTCGCCTCCCGTGGTGAGATCCAGTGTCACTCCCCGGATGCCGTCCCCGCCGGTCACCGTGAGGCGATCTCCGGCGCGCGTCACCTCTGCACCGAAGAGAGGAAGCAGCTCGGCGAGGTCGGCGCCCACCTGCGTCGTCGTGGCCGGCCAGCCCGTGATGGTCACGCTTCCACCGGCGACGAGGGCCGCTGCAAGGAAGGGAGCGGCGTTGGAGAGGTCGGGTTCGATGTCGATCTCGGCGCCCGCGATGGAGCCGGCCGGAACGACCCATTCGCCCACGGCGGGCGACTCGACGTTCACTCCGCGCGCGGCGAGCGTCGCGATGGTCATCTCGATGTGGGGCAGGCTCGGCAGGCGCTCGCCCGCATGACGCAGGTGCAGGCCGTCGTCGAAGCGGGGTGCGGAGAGGAGCAGCCCGGAGACGAACTGGCTCGAGGTCGATGCGTCGATCGTGATGTCGCCGCCTGTGACGCTCCCGGTTCCGTGCACGGTGAATGGGAGGCTCCCTCGCCCGTCATCGTTGATGTCAACCCCGAGCGCACGCAACGACGAGATCATGGTCGACATTGGGCGCCCACGCGCGGAACGGTCGGCATCGAAGGTAGTGGGGCCGAGCGCGAGGCCCGCGACGGGAGGCACGAACCGCATGACCGTGCCGGCCAGGCCGCAGTCGACGGTCGTGCTGCCGAGCAGCTCGCCCGGCGTGATGAGCCAGTCGGCGCCGAACGCGCCTGCGCCTGGCTTCTCCTCGATCACGGCGCCGAGAGCGCGCAAACCCTGCACCATATTGGCGCTGTCCATCGAGTGCAACGGAGCGCGCAGGAGCGAGGGGGAGTCCGCAAGGGCGGAGAGCACGAGCTCGCGATTGGTCAGCGACTTCGAGCCGGGCAATGCGACATTCGCGGCGAGTGGTCCGCGCGCTGTTGGCGCCGCCCAGAGCGCGTTGGGCTCGTCGGGCGACGTGTCACCGTACGGATTGAAGTCGGGAGCGGAATATTTGGAGATCAGCATTGGTTATCAGGGTATCGACGTTTTGCACGGAGGGAGGGACGAGTCTGTGGAGCATGCATCCGCTGTATTGGAGGCGCCAAGGATAGATTCGCTGGCAGAACTAGAATGGCCGGTGATGACATCCGCAACACCAGACCTCGCCTCTCTCTTCGAGAGCCAAGCGCTTCCGTACATGGACCAGCTTTATGCTGCTGCGCTTCGTATGACGCGCAACCCGGCGGATGCACAGGATCTCGTACAGGAGACGTTCGTGAAGGCGTTCGCGGCCTTCAAGCAGTTCGAGCAGGGCACGAACCTGAAGGCGTGGCTGTACCGCATCCTCACCAACACGTTCATCAACACGTACCGCAAGAAGCAGCGCGAACCGTTCCAGGGCACCATCGACGAACTCGAAGACTGGCAGTTGGGCGGCGCAGAGTCGACCACCGCGTCATCGAGTCGATCGGCGGAGGCCGAGGCGATCGATCACCTCCCGGACAGTGCTGTGAAGGATGCCCTCCAGGCCATCCCAGAGGACTTCCGACTGGCAGTGTATTTCGCCGACGTCGAAGGCTTCTCCTACCAGGAGATCGCTGACATCATGAAGACACCAATCGGCACCGTGATGAGCCGCCTGCACAGAGGCAGGCGGATGCTTCGGGAGCTGTTGACAGATTATGCGCACGATCGGGGATACCCCGCCGTGCAGACCCCCAGGAGTGCCACATGACCGATTGCGGTTGCGAAACGGCAAAGCAGGATCTCGAGGAGTACCTGCACAACGAACTGTGCAGTGTTGACTTCGAAGACATCCGCGAACACCTCGCGAATTGCGCGGATTGCGCGAGCGAGCACCACGTTGGCCGTGTGCTCACCGAGGCGGTGCAGCGCGCGTGCAAGGAAACCGCTCCTGAGGACCTGCGTGCGCAGGTGCTCCTGAAGCTTCGGGCAGTGCAGGCAACGCACTAGCGCTGTCGCCCTCGGGCAGGTCACGCGCTGCGTGAGAGCGGAGACGGCCGCCGACACGCCGCAGTGCGAGCGTCATCTCCGGCGTTGTCGCACGCCGTCTCCGCATCCGGGTCACGGTTCGGGTCCCGGTCACGGTCACCGTCGAGCCTTGCCCGCGATGCGAGAGAGGCGTCCGACCCGGTTAATCCCGGTCGGACGCCTCTTGCAGCCTGTCGCTACAGCGTGAGCGCGCGGTGGATGAGGTCAGCCTGTTCCTGTGCGTGCCGCTTGGCCGAACCGGCTGCCGGTGACGCAGACGGTGCTCGCGAGATTACTTCGAGCGGGCGTGGTCCGAGCTTCGACGTCTCCAGAATCATGAACGGCCAGGCCCCCTGGTTCTCTGGTTCGTCCTGCACCCAAACGAGCTCCGCGTTGGGGTAGGAGTCGACGGCTTGCGTGAGCTGGGCGGCCGGCAGCGGGTAGTACTGCTCAACCCGGACGAGTGCGATCTCCGGGTTCGGGTTCTTTTCGAGCTCGTTGAGCAGGTCGTAGTAGAGCTTGCCCGCCATGAGCAGGACGCGCTTGACCGAGCCTTTGTCCGTGATCCTGGCATCGTCGATGACGGGCTCGAACTTGCCTGACGTGAAGGCCGCGACGTCGCTCGACGCTCCGCGCAGTCGCAGCATGGCCTTCGGGGTGAAGACGATGAGTGGCTTGCGTGGCCGTGCATACGCCTGGCGGCGCAGCAAGTGGAAGTACGATGCCGGCGTTGATGGCCGTGCGACGGTCATGTTGTTCTCCGCGCACATCTGGAGGTAACGCTCGATGCGTGCGGATGAGTGGTCCGGTCCCTGGCCCTCGTAGCCGTGCGGAAGCAGCAGCACGAGCGACGATCGCTGGCCCCATTTCTGCTCCGCAGAGCTGACGAACTCGTCGATGATGGTCTGCGCGCCATTGGCAAAGTCACCGAACTGCGCCTCCCAGAGCACGAGGGCATCCGGTCGCTCGACCGAGTAGCCATACTCGAAGCCCATGGCCGCGTACTCGCTCAGCAGCGAGTCATAGATCCAGAAGCGCGCCTGGTTCTCGCTGAGGTTCGCGAGAGGCAGCCATTCCTGGCCGTTCGTACGGTCGTGGAACACCGCGTGCCGTTGCACGAAGGTCCCGCGCCGGGTGTCCTGGCCTGCCATGCGAACGGGCGTGCCTTCCAGCAGCACGGAGCCGAGCGCGAGCAACTCGCCGAAGCCCCAGTCGATGCCGCCGTTGCGGCTCATGTCCAGGCGCTTGGCGAGAAGCTGCTGCAGCTTCGGATGCACGGTGAACCCGGCGGGCGGATTGTTGAACGCATCGCCGATCAAGTGGACGACAGCCTGGCTCACGCCCGTGGTCTCCGGTTCGCCAGCGCCTTCTTCGCCCTGCTGCGCCAGCGGGCGCTCCAGGTCCTTGACGGCGTTCTCGTCAGCGGTGATGACCGGGATCGAGTTGGTCTGGGCCGCGTGCGTCTCCATGAACGCGCGCTCCAGGCGATCCTGGAAATCGTGGTGAGCCTGCTCGTACTCGTCCTGCGTGATGTCACCGCGACCGACGAGCGCCTCGGTGTACAGGCGGCGAACACTGCGCTTGGCCTCGATCAGGTTGTACATGAGCGGCTGCGTCATCGACGGGTCGTCGCCCTCGTTGTGGCCGCGTCGGCGGTAGCAGACGACGTCGATCACGACATCCCGCTTGAAGTGCTGGCGATACTCGAATGCGAGCTGGGCGACGCGCACGACGGCTTCCGGGTCGTCGCCGTTCACATGGAAAATCGGCGCCTGGATGGTCTTGGCGACATCCGTCGAGTAGATCGAGGTACGTGATTCGGCCGGGGGAGTCGTGAAGCCGACCTGATTGTTGATGTTGACGTGGATGGTTCCGCCGGTGCGGTAGCCGCGCAGCTGCGAGAGCTGCAGCGTCTCGACCACGACGCCCTGCCCGGCCAAAGCCGCATCCCCATGGATGAGGACAGGCAGCGTGAGGAACGTGCCGGCTGGCCTGCGGTCCTGCTTGGCCCTGACAATGCCTTCGAGCACACCGTCGACGGCCTCGAGGTGCGAGGGATTCGCGGCCAGGTAGACCGGGATCTCCTCGCCGTTGGCGCCCTTGAACGTGCCCTCGGTGCCCAGGTGGTACTTGACGTCGCCGGAACCCTGGACGGTCTTCGGGTCCTGCGTGCCCTCGAACTCGCGGAAGATCTGCCCGTAGGTCTTGCCTGCGATGTTGGTCAGGACATTGAGGCGCCCGCGGTGGGCCATGCCGATCGCGACCTCCTCGAGGCCCTCCTCGGCCGCGCCCTGCAGGATGGCATCGAGCAGGGCGATGGTCGACTCGCCACCCTCGAGGCTGAACCGCTTCTGGCCGACGTACTTGGTTTGCAGGAAGGTCTCGAACGCTTCGGCCTCGTTGAGCTTTCCGAGGATGCGCAGCTGCTCGTCGTGGGTCGGCTTCTCGTACTTGCGCTCGACCTTCTCCTGGATCCACCTGCGCTGGGCGGGGTCCTGGATGTGCATGTACTCGATGCCCGTCGTGCGGCAGTACGAGTCCCGCAGCACGCCCAGGATGTCGCGCAACAGCATCTGGCGCTTCGTGCCGAACTGGCCGGTGACGAACTCGCGATCGAGGTCCCAGAACGTCAGGCCGTGGCTCGAGATGTCGAGGTCGGGGTGCGAGCGCTGCACGTACTCGAGCGGGTCGATGTCGGCCATGAGGTGGCCGCGCACACGGAACGCATTGATGAGCTCCTGCACGCGGGCGGTCTTGTCGACCGCGTTCGCGAGGTCGACACTGATGTCCGGTGCCCACTCGATCGGGACGTACGGGATGCGGAGTGCGGCGAAGATGCCCTCGTAGAATCCACGCTGGCCGATGAGCAGCTCGTGCACGATCTTGAGGAACTCGCCTGAGCCTGCACCCTGGATGACGCGGTGGTCGTACGTGCTCGTGAGCGTGATCGTCTTGCCGATGGCGAGCTCGGTCAGGGTGTGCTCGCTCGCGCCCTGGAACTCGGCCGGGTACTCGAGGGCGCCGGCGCCGATGATGGCGCCCTGGCCCTTCATGAGTCGGGGAACCGAGTGCACAGTGCCGATACCGCCGGGGTTGGTCAGCGAGATCGTCGTTCCGGCGAAGTCGGCTGCCGCAAGCTTGTTGGCGCGAGCCCTGCTGATGAGGTCCTCGTATGCGGCGAGGAACTCGCCGAATCCCATGGTGTCTGCACGCTTGATCGAGGGGACGAGAAGGGCGCGCGTGCCGTCCGGCTTGGGAATGTCGATCGCGATGCCGAGGTTGACGTGCGCTGGTGCGACCACGGAGGGCTTGCCATCCACCTCGTCGTAGTACACGTTCTGGCTCGGGAAGTCCTTGAGAGCCTGGACGAGCGCCCAGCCGATCAAGTGAGTGAATGAGACCTTGCCGCCCCGCGCGCGGTTCAGGTGGTTGTTGATGACGATGCGGTTGTCGATGAGGAGCTTCGCGGGGACAGTGCGCACGCTCGTCGCGGTGGGCACCGTGAGGCTGGCGTCCATGTTGGTCGCAAGGGACTTCGACATGCCGCGCAACGGCGTGACGACGTCTTCCTTCTCGACCGGGGAGGTCGTCTCCGCCGTGACGATGGGCTGGGGAGCCGTGACGGGCGCATCAGCGGGGACGGGCTGCGGCTTCGGTGCGAGCGAAGTGGTCCTCGCTACGGGCTGAGTGCCGATCACCGAGATCGGCGCCGTAACCGGCGCGGCCTCTGCCGCCGGTGCCGGCGCTTCGGCCGCCGGTGCTTCGGGTGCCGGCGCTTCGGCCGCCGGTGCCGGTGCTTCCGCCACCGGCGCTTCGGCCGCCAGCGATTCGTTCGCGGGTGCCTCGGCTGCCGGAGCTGCCTCTGCGGTCGGAGTCGCCTCGTCGCTCACGGTCGGCTGGTAGCTCTCCAGGATCGGCCACCACGACTTGTCAACCGAGTTCTTGTCGACGATGAACTGCTCGTAGAGCTCATCAACGAGCCATTCGTTGGCTCCAAATTCGCCCGACGATCCGTCGTCAGTTCCCAACCCGGTCAATTGGCTCGACACAGCCGATCGCCCACTCTCCATTGATTATGTCCTCGATCAGGGAGCCCTTGGCCGCCCCATCCTGTCCAGTCAACAAGCCTAATCCCATTGGCCAAGGGCTGCGGCCCTCACACAGGAGGGATAGCTTTGTGCTTATGGAGTTCTATGGAACGACCCCGAATCACGATCTGACCTATTCGGACGTATTCCTGGTCCCGTCCCGCTCCTCGGTCGCGAGCAGGCTGGATGTCTCCCTCGCCCCCGGCGACGGAACGGGTGCGACGATCCCTATCGTTTCGGCGAACATGAGTTCGGTCACGGGCCCGCGGCTCGCCGCGACCCTCGCGCGGCGGGGTGGACTCGGGGTCTTGCCGCAGGACATGCACCTGCAGGACCTGGATGCAGCCATCCGCTGGGTCAAGGACCAGCCCGTGGCATTCGACACGCCGCACATCCTCGGCCCCCAGGAGACCGTCGCATCGGCGCTCCAGCGCGTGCCGGCCGTGGAAGGACACGGCATCGTCATCCACGATGACCGCAACCGCTATGTCGGCTGCATCTCGGCGGCACAGCTCGCCAACGCGCTTCCGGATGCCAGGCTGGGCGACCTCCTGCATGGCGCGCTGACCGCGCTCGACGCCGACGACATTCCGGATGGCCGAGCCGCCTTCGACGTCATGAATGCCGCAGGGCTCGAGTTCGCTCCCGTGCTGCGCCACGGAGTTGTCATCGGAACTCTGAGCCAGCGGAGCGCGCTGCGCTCGACCCTCTACCAGCCGGCGCTCGATGGGCACGGCCGGCTGCGCGTCGCGGCCGCGATCGGCATCAACGGAGATTCGGCGAACAAGGCCAAGGCGCTGGCCGCCGCGGGCGTCGACGTGCTCGTGATCGACACGGCGCACGGCGACCAGGACGGCATGCGTCAGACGATCCAGACGGTCAAGGGCCTCGGCCTCGGGCTGCCGATCGTCGCGGGCAACGTCGTAACCGCACAGGCCGTGCGGGATCTCGTCGAAGCGGGAGCCGACATCCTCAAGGTGGGAGTCGGGCCGGGCGCCATGTGCACGACGCGCATGATGACAGCGGTCGGCCGGCCCCAGTTCTCCGCCGTGCTCGAGACGTCGGCCACCGCGCGCGAGCTCGGTGCGCACGTCTGGGCGGATGGCGGAGTGCGCTACCCACGCGACGTCGCGCTCGCGCTCGCCGCTGGCGGGGCATCCGTCATGATCGGTTCCTGGTTCGCCGGCACCATCGAGGCGCCGGGGAACCTCAACACGGATGCCGCGGGCAGGCTGTACAAGGAGAGCTGGGGGATGGCGAGCACCAAGGCCGTTCGCGAGCGCTTCGAACGACTCGATCCGTACGAGCTTGCGCGCAAGACGCTCTTCGCCGAGGGGATCTCGAACTCGAAGATCTACCTCGACCCGCTGCGTCCTTCGGTCGAGGACCTGCTCGACATGATCACAACGGGCCTGCGCAGTTCGTTCACGTACGCGGGTGCGCGCAACGTCAGCGAGTTCCAGGATCGGGCGCTCGTCGGCATCCAGTCCGCCGCGGGCTACGAAGAAGGCAAGGCGCTGCCCGTCAGCTGGTGACCCGAGGGCTCGCGGATATACTGGGGCGCACAATGGACGACCCTCCCTCTGCCAATTCGCCCAGCCATAGTCCCGCGCCCGTGACGCACGGGGGTGACAGCCATGTATGAGTGGATCATGCTCGGCATCGGTGTCATCCTGACCGTCGGCACGGGCTTCTTCGTTGCAGGCGAGTTCGCTCTCGTCAATCTCGACAGGTCGGATCTCGAGGCGCGCA
>JAVECW010000140.1 GCA_030841285.1 Microbacteriaceae bacterium | reverse complement strand
TGCGAGGACACATTCATAGTACTCGGGACTCCCGACTGGTTCTGGTTTCCCTTCGCGCTTGTGGGCGTCGCGATCCTCGTGTTCGCGGTCGTGCTTGCTCGCCGCGGGCGCTGACCTGGTTGGTGGTTGAGTAGGGCGCCAGCACTATCGTGTGCACCTGGCTCGCGAGGCGAGGTTTCGATACGGCCGCGGGCGGCCTACTCAACCAGCACAAGCGGGCGGCTACTCAACCAACACAGCCGGCGGAGGTCAGCGAGCGTGCCCGAAGTACATGAGCTCCCAGATCGCGGTGTCCATGTGCTCCTCCGCGAGAACATCGCGCTCGAACCGCTGGACCATGATCTCGCCAGTGAATCGCAGGTACGCGCCGTCGAAGCGAGTCGCTTTGGCGGCGATCCGCTGGATGCCCGTGATCCCATCAATCATGCGAGCGCGCGAAAGATCCTCGCGCCGGGTGAAGGTCACCACGAAGCGATCGTCGCCGTCCCGATAGGTGTAACGCGTGACTCCGGCGACGGGCTTGCCGGTGTACGAATCGGTGAATACTTCCTCGGTCTCGAATTGCACTTTGCTGGCGTCATCCGCAATGATCTGCCCGTTCTTCGCGAGCATGAGGATCGGGATCGTCGAGTACCCATACTTCTCGTGCGCAGTGATGTACGAGGCGATGACCGAGTACGGGCCGGCCTGCCCGCGGGCCCAGTACCAGTCGTGGATGATCTTCATTAGGCCGACGTTGCCCCAGTTGTGGTCGTGGTATCCCACGCCGGTGGCCGTGTGGGTCTCCATCCCGATGCTGTACCTGGCCTCTACGCGACCCTCGGGCACGGATGGCAGCCACGCGAATTCCTGCGAGCGATCCTGCCCGAACAGCATGTAGCCGGTTCCCGGACGCCAGGCGGGAACCGTGCCGGTGAGGACGACGTTCACCTCGATCTCGTCGATGGCGGCGGTGATGTGATACGTGGTGAGGTCCCCGGTGAAGTGATTGGCGCCGATGCGGACGTCCGCGTGATCCGTGGCAGTGGACCAGCTCTCCGGTGCAAAACTCATGAGCCTTTCAAAGCTCCGGCCGTCGGCCAGGTCGAGATTCACCCGGATCTGGGGATCCAAGGGCTTGTCCGGCGTGGCCAGGTTCTTGTTCGCGAAGACGATGACAAGCTTTGAGCCGTCGTCGAGGTGAGCGTCGAAGTACCACCACTCGTATGTTCCGCTTCGGTTGTCGGTTCGGGCACCGTCTTCCCATGGCTCGATCTGGTCGGGCAGGATCCCGAGGCGCTCGTAGTCGGCTGATGTGCTCGCGGAGACCGCGAGTGAGGCATTTGACACCGAGTTTCCCTCCGTCGTTTTCCTGACAGTTGTCAGATACTTGTGTTTACGCTACGCATAATCTGACGGGCGTCAAGTTAATTTTCAAATGGGGGCATGGTGACGAAAAAGGAATGGTCGAGGCGGGCGGGGCGCCCGGCGGCCGACGCGACTGACCTGCCGACGGAAGCGGAGATCATCAGCCGCGGTCTGGCCGCCTTTGCCGAACTCGGCTACGAGGCAACTTCGGTGCGAGAGCTCTCGCGCCGACTGGGAGTGAGCCACAACTTCATCAACGACCGGTACGGGTCCAAGGACGCGTTCTGGAAGATGCTGATCGACAGGGCAGGCGCGCCGGTCTTGGAGCCGCTCCGCGAGATCCTCTTAGCGCACTACGACGACGAACTCGCCAGGTTCAGGGACGGCGTCCGCGCCTTTCTCACGGTCGCGTTGGTGAATGCGGACATCACCCGGATCATCAATCAGGAATCGGGCAGCCGCGGACCTCGGCTGGAATACCTCTACCAGCGCCACATCGAACCCATTGTGAGCGCGCTCAGACCGGCCTTCGACCAACTCGTGTCGGCAGGTCGCGTGCGCGCCGTGCCGTTGCACGTGATGATGTTTGCCGTGATCGCGATGACGGGCGTCGCCAGTCACCAGGGGATCGTGAGCCTCATCCGTTCCGACGACGACTCTCCTGTCGATGCTTCCAGCGAGCATCTCAGTGGGATCGTGCTCGACGGTTTGATCCTCGATCGATCCGCTCGCTGAGCTGGGCCGATCCCCGCGCTGAGAAGTGCGTCAGACTTCGACGGCGAGTTCGTAGATCTCCGCCGTCGGATGCCCTGTCCTCTCGTGGATGCGCAGGACTGCTTCCTTATTGGGTCCGGTTGACAAGCAGAAGGCCTTGCCAGACTCCGGATCGACCCAGGCGTGCTCGAAGTGCACTCCCTCGTCGGCCTCGATCTCAAGATCGGCGTTGTGCGCCTGCGCCAGTTCATCTTTCGTGACTCCGACGAACCCCTCGTGAACGTCCATGAAATGTGCCATTTCGGTTACCTCAGTTCTCTTTGTCTTGTGATGGCTCCAGCATGCGCGCACTCGCCGACGCGGTCAATGGCCAGGGCGCAGCCGATGCGCCCTGGCCATTTTGCTATCCGTGTCGGGCGCCTAGGCTGGCAACCATGGAATACAGGCAGCTTGGAAAGTCAGGTCTTCGCGTCTCAACCGTCACCCTGGGAACTATGGGTTTCGGTGGCACGGGATGGGCCACACCGGTCGGTCAGATCGACATCGAGGGCGCTCGCCGCCAGATCACCCTCGCGCGGGATGCTGGCGTGAACCTTATCGATACCGCAGACGTGTACTCCGCCGGCCTCTCCGAGGAAATCATCGGCCAGGCGCTCGGCAAGAACCGCGAGGAGGTCTTGCTGGCGACCAAGGTGCGCGGCGCGATGGGAGAGGGCCCGAACGATGCCGGACTCTCGCGGCACCACATCCTTCGCGCGGTCGAGGCAAGCCTCCGTCGCCTGCGCACTGACTATATCGACCTCTATCAGGTGCACGAGTGGGACGGCCAAACGCCCCTCGACGAGACGCTCAGCGCACTCGATACGCTCGTGCAGTCGGGAAAGGTGCGCTACATCGGCGCATCCAACAACACCGCCTGGCAGCTGATGAAGGCGCTCTGGACATCCGACCGGAACGGCACCGAAAAGTACGTCAGCCAGCAGATCTACTACTCGCTGCAGGCGCGCGATGCCGAGAACGAACTCGTGCCGATCTCGATCGACCAGGGTCTCGGCATCCTCGTCTGGAGCCCCATCGCCGGCGGACTACTCTCGGGCAAGTACCGCCGCGGCGTCGAGGCTCCCGCGGGCAGCCGCCACCTCACCGAATGGTCGGAGCCGCCCGTCCACGACGAGGACAAGCTCTACAACACCATCGAGACGCTGATCGCAATCGGCAGTGAGCACGGAGTATCCGCGGCGCGAGTCGCTCTCGCGTACATCATCGGCAAGCCTGCCGTCACCTCGGTGATTGTCGGCGCACGTACCGAGGCGCAGCTCACCGACAACCTCGAGGCCGCGAACCTCACCCTGAGTGATGACGAGGTGAAGAAGCTGGACGACGTCAGCGCCCAGCACCTGCTCTACCCGTACTGGCATCAGCTCGGCGCATCCGACCGTCTGAGCCCCGCCGACCTCAGCCTGCTGGGGCGGCACATCCGCTAAGCGGTATGCGGGCCGGCTCACGCCGGTCAATATGCATCAATCGTTATGTGCTGAATTCTGGCGCCCGCGACGCGCCGTAACTCAGCTGGTCGCAATATATCGACGGATTGAGTATGGTGTCCTCATGGCAGACACCGAAATGCGCGAGCCGACCTTCCTGGTCCTGACCGCGCTCGCAAATGGCAGGAAGCATGGTTACGCCCTCATCAAGGAGGCGGATGAACTCTCCGAGGGCCGAGTGAAGCTCAAGGTCGGCACCCTGTACGCGGCGCTGGATCGTCTCGGGCAGCAAGGCCTGGTCGCCGACGCAGGCGAGGAGGTCGTCGACGGCCGGCTTCGGCGGTACTACGCGCTCACCGACGAGGGAGCGGACGTTCTCGAACACGAGATCACCCGGTTGGAGAGCAATGCCGTCCACGCGCGCGCGCGGCTTCGCGTTCGTCCGGTGTCGATGCAGACGGCAGGGGGATGGGCATGAGCACGATTCTTGAGCGCCAGTACCGGCGCACACTTCGCTGGTATCCGTCGAGCTGGCGCTCGCAGCACGAGGATGCGGTGATCGGCACACTGTTGGATGTCGCGGAGGGCGAGAACCGCTCGCGGCCCTGTCTGGGGGAACAGCTGAACCTCGCCGCGAACGGCATGCTCACGCGCATCGGGTTGTTCCTGCCCGCTCGCGTTCGCGACGGCGTCGCCACGGTCGCACTCGCCACCGGGACCGCGTTCGCGACGGTCTACTTCTTCTTCCATGACTGGGCACCATGGGCGGCGGCTGACCGGGCGGTTCAAACAGGCGGGACCCACCACTTTGGGCCCTTCGTCAACCCGGGAGTCATCGTCTGCGCGCTCTGGGCGCTGGGGTTCGTGCTCGCACTCTTCGGCCGGTACTGGACCACTCGCATCGTCCTTGGCGTGGCCATACTTGTCGGCCTGGCGATGTCGTTCATCAACCAACTGCCGTTCGCCGGATGGAGCGGGCCGTCGTCGACAGACCTCGGTTTCTTTGACCTGCTCGCCGCGCTGAGCCTTGTTGGGACGCCGAGCCGTCGCGGCCGCCTTGTTATCGGTGCGGGAGTTGCGCTTGCAGCCCTCCTCGCCGTGTACGCGTATCGCGGAGCCTTCCGTCCTCGGTACTACCTGGATAAGTTCCTGTGGGGGACCCCGGAATACAGCTGGACACTGGGCCCGACGCTCGCCGTCGCGCTCTTCGTTGCGGTGTGCTTCGCAATGGCGCGACGAGGGACAACCGGTGCTGTGATCGCAATCTCAACGCTGCCCTGGGCCGCCGCATGGCTCGTCACTATCGTGTCTGACGGGCGGCCCGAATACCTTGTGATCTGTATTTGGGCACTCCTGATCTTGGGCTTTGTCGCAGTGGGCATTGCCGCGGTGCGACGCTCGGGATTCGAACTCGTGATCAGGCGCCGCGATGAATCCCGGTGACGCGGCCGGCCCCGCGCTCGAGGACTCTCGCAGATAACAGCGAGCGTGCTTGGGTGCCGGTTGAGTAGCGAGCGCAGCCGTATGGAAACCCGGATGTGCGGGTTTCGATACGGCCGCGGGCGGCCTACTCAACCATCACAATGTCGGGCCCACGCGATGAATCACCGTGACGCGCGCCATTCCTCGATCTCGGCGAGGAGTGGCGCGCGACGGTCCGCGGGAAGGAACGACGCCGAGACGGCATTCCTTGCCAGCGTTGCCAACTGATCAGCGCTCAGGTCGAAGGCATCCCGCACTGCCGCGAAATTGTCGTCGACGTAACCGCCGAAATACGCCGGGTCATCCGAGTTGATCGTGACGCACAGGCCTCGATCGAGCATCTCGGGCAGGGGATGGTCGGCGATCGTGTCGACGACCCGCAGCCGCACGTTCGAGAGCGGGCAGACGGTCAAGGGGATGCGGTTCGCCACGAGGTAGTCCACGAGCGTGGAGTCTTCGAGGCTGCGAATGCCGTGATCGACGCGCGCCACCCGCAGGAGTTCGAGAGCCTGCCAGACATATTCGGGCGGGCCCTCCTCGCCCGCGTGCGCGACACACTGGAGTCCGTTGGCGCGTGCGACGTCGAACACCTCGACGAAGTCCGCCGGCGGATGCCCCACCTCGGCCGAGTCGAGACCGACGCCGACCAGAGGCGCGTCCATCGCGATCAACTCGGTGAGCACCGCAAGCGCTTCCGCCGCGGGCCGGTCCCGGAGGAAGGTGGCGATCAAGGACGAGGAGATCCCGAATTCCGACTCGCTGTTCTTGAGCACCTCACTCACTCCGTTGATGCAGGTGGCGAGTGGCACTCCGCGCGAGGTGTGCGCCTGGGGGTCCAGAAAGAGCTCGACGTGGCGAACGCCGGCCTCGCGGGCTCGACGGAGGTACGCGCGCGTGAGGTCGGCGAAATCCTGCTCCGTCAGCACGACCGAGAGGTTCGCGTAGTAGAGGTCGAGGAAGGATTGCAGGTCGGTGAACTCGTAGCGGCGGCGAAGCTCGTCGAGGTCGTATGGCAGCTGGATCCCGTTGCGTGCGGCCAACTCGAAGATCAGCTCGGGCTCGAGCGTGCCTTCGAGGTGGATGTGTAACTCGACTTTGGGCAGGGTTCTCATGTCTCGTAAATGTACTGGTCGGCCGCGAGAACGCCCGCGCGCAGACGAGCCTTCCGGTATTCACACAGGTTCCGGAGGTCCCCTTAAGGGGGGCAGGTTACTCTCGTCTGATGTCTCTCGCCGCAGCCAACCCCGCCCGCACGTCGACGACATTCGGTTATCTACCGGCTCTGGACGGGCTGAGGGCTTTGGCAATCGGGGCGGTGATCGCTCAACACTCCGGCATCCCGAGAGTCAGCGGCTACCACGGAGTGACCCTGTTCTTCGTCATCAGCGGCTTCCTGATCACGAGCCTCCTGCTGCGCGAACGCGCGAGCACCGGAACCATCGACCTTCGTCGTTTCTACCGGCGCAGGTTCGCGCGCCTCGGACCCGCGCTCGTTGTCGTCGTGGTCGTCACCTGGGGCTGGCTCGCGCTGACGGCGCAGCCGCTCTCGTCGTACTGGGCCGGCATCGTCGGCAGTTTGACCTATACGACGGATCTCATGCAGGCGGTGACAGGCAACGTCGCGGTGGGGAGGTATTTCCAATACTCGTGGTCGCTCGGCGTCGAGGAGCTGTTCTACCTGATTTGGCCCGCGGCTCTGCTCATCCTCGTGAAGTGGGGCAGCATCCGCGGTGCTGTGGTGCTTCTGATCGCCGGGATCGCGGGAGTGTGGGTGCTTCGGACCTTCCTCATCGTCAACGGGACGACGCACGATCGCTACTTCTTCGCACCAGACACCAACGCCGATGGCCTGCTGCTCGGCGCGCTCCTCGCGTTCGTGCTCGTGCGCTTCCCCAACCACAGGGTCCTCCGCACCGTGGGCCGTGTCGTCGGGCCGATCGGCCTGGTCGCGCTGGTCGCTCTCGTCTTGCCGCACGGGCCGAATCTGCTCGCGCAGGTCGACAGTGGCGCCTTCGGCCAGACCGCGCTGGCGTCCGTGGCCCTTGTCTTCTGGATGGCGACATCCCCGAGCGGATGGGCGGCACGATTGTTCTCGTGGCGGCCGGCCGTCTTCATTGGCAAGCTCTCCTATGGCCTCTACTTGTGGAACCTGCTCACGATCTTCGCGTTCACGTCGATCGTCGGGTGGAATCCGACGCACTCCCCGTGGGGCGTCGTGTGGGCAGCCGTCCTGTTCTCGCTCGCGTACGCATCATGGCGCTTCGTCGAGACTCCGCTGAGAAGAAGGTGGGCGCCCGCCCCGGTCGGTGTGTCCGAGCGTACGAGTGTGCCAGCATCCGTCGAGTCGCGTGAGCGGGAACTGACCGCAGTATCCTGACGACCATGACATCATCACCGTTTGCTCTCGACGGCAAGACCGCGCTCGTTACGGGCGGCAACCAGGGGCTCGGCAGAGCATTCGCATTCGAGTTGGCGAAAGCCGGCGCCAGGGTCGCGATCGCCGGCCGCAGTGCCGAGCGCAACGCGTCCGTGGTCGCAGAGGCGCGGGAGCGCGGTCACGATTTCGTGGGCATCCAGGCCGACATCACCCAGGACGACCAGGTCAGTCGCATGACCGAGGAGGCGATTGCCGGGCTGGGACAGGTCGACATCCTGGTCAACAACGCCGGGACCTGCTATCACGCACCTGCGTTCGATGTCACCGACGAGGAGTGGGATGGGGTGTGGGCGCTCAACGTCAGGGCGCTCTGGAAGGCGAGTCTGTCGGTCGGCGCCCACATGAAGCAGCTCGGCAAGGGTGCGATCGTGAACATCGGTTCGATGTCGGGCATCATCGTCAATCGCCCGCAGATGCAGCCCGCGTACAACGCATCGAAGGCAGCCGTGCATCACCTCACGAAATCCCTTGCGGCGGAGTGGGCTCCCCTGGGAATTCGCGTGAACGCCCTGGCGCCCGGCTACGTCAAGACCGAGATGGCGCCCGTCGATCGTCCGGAATTCCAGCGGTACTGGATCGAGGATGCACCGCTGCAGCGATTCGCATTGCCGGAGGAGATTGCGCCGAGCGTCATCTTCCTGGCGAGCGATGCGGCCTCGTTCATCACGGGCTCGATTCTTGTGGCGGACGGCGGGTACAGCGTCTACTAGCCCGTCGATCGGATGCGGCCGCCGGATGGTCGCGGCGTGCGAGCAAGGCGCGACGTGCGCCCGCACTGACCGGACTAGCTGCTGGTTACTGGCACCGTAGACACGATGGTGGCGACCGCGCCCGCGGTCTTGATCACCGCGATTGCGATGCTGACGAGCACGATGGCCGCCCAGATCCAGATCGGTGCGAGACCTCGTCCCGAGCGGCGTTTGACGACGACCGAGCGACCGATCACGTAGACCGCACTATTGAGGAACGCCCACGCCCAGTGGAAAGGACGCACGTACCCGTCGCGCTGGAGTCGTCGCCGATCGAAATATGCGAGGAGCGGAATAACGAGGTAGATCGCCCAGCCGAGCAGGGAGTATGGAACCGTCGCGAGGGAGACCCCCCGCTCGCCAGACAGCGACCGGATCGCATACGCGTTCATGTCGAAGGTCAAGAAGGCGATCGACGAGAGGAGCGGCAGCAGGACGATCGCCCAGATGAAGCCGTTGTAGACCGGTGTCTGCGGCCCGACGGTTGGGGTCGAGACGACCGGTTGTTGTGCGACCGACGGGTCATGCAGGTGCGCGGTCCACTGGCCGCCGTCCCACCACCGGAGCCGGGTCGCATCCGCGGGATCGGGGTACCAGGCAGGCGGTGTCGCAGGGGTTTCGACCGAGTCCGTCACGTGCTCTCCTTGGGCCATCGCGGGCAATCTGTCGCCAGCATATGGCACCGTGCGCGTGCGAAACCTGAGGGCTGCGAGACCCAAAGAGGGGTCGGGCGCGGTTCTTGTAACTACACCGCTGTCGTCGGAGTCTCAGGCGCCAATGCGAGCGGAATCGTAGGCTCAAAGCCGAACATTTATCAGATTGCCTCTTGACAGGTCTGCTGATGCGAGCGCTAACATAGCAGAAAGTTCTGGATGCGAGCGCTAACATCGCGAGGAATCTGTGGTGTTTGTACAACTCGGTCCGTTCTGAAGATTCAGTGCCCCGCTGGATCGTCGTGAAACGAAGGAGTTTCCTCAATGAAGAGAAGCAGAGGTGCCGTCGCCGCAATTGCGGCCATCGGCCTGATGGTCGCCCTTGCGGGCTGTGACACCGCTGGACCCTCCAATGGGTCCGCCAGCACGACTGGGTCGAAGAGCATCACGGTGTGGAGCCTCGAGGAGCAGCCGGACCGCCTCGCGAAGGCGCAAGCCGACGCCGACGCCTTCACAGCAAAGACCGGAATCAAGGTCAAGCTGGTCGGAGTCAACGAAGACCAGTTCCCTCAGTTGATCACCGCCGCTGCGGCCGCAGGGAAGCTACCTGATGTCGTGGGAGCACTGCCCCTCTCCGCGGTGCGCACAATGTCGGGCAACAATCTGGTCAACACAACCGCTGCAGCCACGGTTATCAAAGACCTCGGCGCCGGGACGTTCTCCCCGGCGGCGCTCGACCTCACGAGGGAAGGCACGAAGCAACTCGCGATTCCCAGCGACGGTTTCCCGCTCTCGGTGATCTATCGGAAGGACCTGTTTGCGAAGGCGGGTCTGCCCGCGCCGAAGACCTACGCCGACATCCTGAACGCTGCCAAGACACTCAACGGCCCCGACATGGCCGGGTTCGTCGCGGGTGACAGCGCCAGCACGGGGTACACGCAGCAGGTCTTCGAATTCCTTGCGCTCGCCAACGGCTGTGACCTCGTCAACGGGTCGGGCAAGGTTACGCTCTCCAGCAAGGCGTGTGTCGACGCATTCGACTTCTACGGCAACCTCGTGCACAACTATTCGGTGCCCGGAGCCATGGATTCAACCTCGACGAAGACGACGTACATGGGCGGCAAGGCGGCCATCACGGTCTGGGCCTCGTTCATCCTCGACGAGATGGCAGGGCTCGTGAACGACGCGAAGCCGACGTGCCCGGAATGTGCAGCCGACCCGCAGTTCATCGCCAAGAACAGCGGCTTCGTCACGAGCATTCAGGGCACCGACTCCAAGAAGGCGGTCTCAGGCGGAGACGTCACCTCCTGGGTCATCACCTCGAACGCCTCCGCCGGCTCGGCGACAAAGTTCGTCGAGTACTTCATGGACGAGGGCTACCTGCCCTGGCTCAGCCAGGCGCCGGAAGGCAAGTTTCCGACTCGCCTCGGCACGGCGGCCGACAGCAAAAAGTTCGTCAACGGCTGGAAGGGACTCGAGACCGGAGTGACCTCCAAGGCGAAGCTCGCCGACATCTACCCGGCCGACGTGCTGGCGGCCTTGCAGAGTGGTGTCGGAACGTTTACGCGGTGGGGCTTTACCCAGGGCCAGGGCAACCTGGTCGGCGCGGTCCTGACCGAACTGCCCATTCCCAAGGCCATCGGTGCCCTGGCCAATGGTGAGGTCGACGGCAAGGGTGCGGCGGCTCAGGCCCAGCAGGCGGTCCAGTCGATCCAAGGCTCGTTGCAGTGACAAGAGTCATCGCTCCTGGCGGCACCGGGCTTGCCCCGGTGCCGCCAGGCCCATCCGTCAATTCGGCTCCGCGCCCTAAAGGGAATCCCCGCCGTAAAGGGAAGGGGGCCATGCGCCGCAGCGAGGCACGAACGGGTCTCGGCCTGATCGCGCCGACCGTCATTATCGTTCTTGCGGTCGTTGTGCTGCCCATCCTGTGGAGCATCTCCCTCGCTTTTCAACGGGTGCGGCTTATCAACCTCCGCTCCGCAGGGATACTCGGCCAGTTCAGTCTTCGTAATTTCGAGAACGTCGTCTCGGCACCCGGCTTCGTCGATACGCTCGTGACCACCCTCACCTACTCAGTCCTCGGCACGGCATCCTCGATCGCGCTGGGCCTCGTGGCTTCCCTCGCGTTGCGCAAGATCTTCCGCGGGCGCGGTTTCGTGCGGTCGATCATGCTTCTGCCATACGTCGCCCCCGTGGTCGCCGTGACCTTCGTCTGGCAGACCATGCTCAGCCCGCAGTTCGGTGTCGTCAACTACTGGGGACAGCACATCCTCGGTTGGTCCAAGCCGATCGCGTTCCTGAGCGAGAAGACCAACGAGCTTTCGCTCTTCGGCTGGAGCATCCCGATCCCGACCGCGTTGCTCACCGTGATCGCCTTCGAGGCGTGGCGCCAGTTTCCGTTTGCGTTCCTCTTCCTGACCGCACGGCTTCAGGCCATCCCCGGTTCCCTCGAGGAGGCGGCGCGGGTGGACGGTGCCACCATATCCCAGCGCTTTCGCTACATCATCTGGCCGCAACTCCTGCCGACCATCGCGGTGCTCTCCGTGCTGCGCTTCATCTGGACGTTCACGAGCTTCGACGACATCTACCTCCTTACCGGTGGCGGAGCCGGAACGGAAGTCATCAGCGTTCGGGTCTACAACTTCCTGACCGGCCGCGGCGATATTGGGCTGGCATCGGCGCAGGCGCTCGTCATCGCGCTCGTGCTCGCGATCCTGGTCGCTGTCTACATCAAGCTGTTCGGCAAGCGAGAGGAGGACCTTTCATGACGACAACGGATGTGCGGCCTGCGGCCGTGGCGACCGAGTTGAGGCGCACCGAGCGTTCCTGGAGCCGCGACAGGTTCGAGAACCGGTTCTTCGGCATCGCCCGCTGGGGGGTCATTGTCGGCCTCCTGATAGCGACGATCTTCCCCTTCTATTACATGGTGCTCCTCTCGATGCGGGGCCTTGGCGACGTGCTTAACAACCCTGGTTCGCTGTGGCTCGAGCTCGGTCAGGTGAGCCTCAATGCGTACACCCGCGTGCTCGCGCCGGTCGCATCGGGAGGTGAGGGCTTCCTCGGATTCATGCGCAATAGCGCCGTGCTCGCGGTCGGAACGGTGGTCCTGACCCTCGCCGTCTCCGTCCCCGGCTCGTACGCGGTGAGCCGCCTGCGGTTCTTCGGACGCCGCCAGGTGAGCGCTCTGTTTCTCGCCGTTTACCTGTTCCCGAGCATCCTGCTCGCGGTGCCGCTCTACGTCTTCTTCACGCGCGTGGGCATGCGGGGATCGCTCATCGCGGTCATCCTCGTGTACGTGTCGCAAACAGTGGCTGTCTCCATTTACATGTTGAGGAACTACCTCGACACGATCCCGGTGAGCCTCGAGGAGGCAGCGGCGCTCGATGGGTGCAGCCGACTCGGGATCATGCGGAGAATCAGCCTTCCGCTCGCCATGCCGGCGATCATTGCCAACGGGTTGTTCGTCTTCATGGTCGCGTGGAACGAGTTCCTGTTCGCGCTCCTCTTCCTTGTTGACGATCGCGATCGCTGGACGGTCTCGCTCGGGCTGTCGCAACTGACCGGAAACAGCATCGAAATTCCGACCACCGTTCTGATGGCGGCAGCCGTGATCACCACAATTCCGATCGTCGTGATCTTCTTCGCGAGCGAGCGACTGCTGACCGAAGGTCTCACAAGTGGCGCCGAAAAGGGCTGACCACTTCTTGGCTTCTCATCAATCACTAACTGAAAGGCACCGTGAATGCGCATCGAGAGCGTAATTCCGATCTTCATCGATCGTTACCTGTTCGTGGAGATCACGACCGACACCGGCATCGTCGGGCTCGGTGAGTCGGGAGCGTGGGCATTCCAAGAGGGGACGGCAGCGACGATCGAGCGGTTCGCGGAGTACCTCGTCGGCAAGGACCCGCTCAAGATCGAACACCACTGGCAGTACCTCTATCGCTGGACGCATTTCCGCGGATCCGTCGTGATGGGAGCGATCAGTGCGATCGACATCGCCCTCTGGGACATCGCGGGCAAGCACTTCGAAGCTCCCGTGCACGCGCTACTCGGCGGAAGCGTGCGCGACCGGGCCCGGGTGTATTACCACGTGTTCGGCGAGACGACGGATGAACTGTGCGAAGGAATCGCGGCCGCGCGCGAAGACGGGTACACCGCCGTCGGCCACCTCACCCCGTTCCTGGATGCCCCGCGCGAGGATGCCTATTTCGAGACGCACGCACGCAAGATCGACGATGCGGCGAAGGCCGTTGCCCGGTATCGCGACGTGGCCGGCCCCGATGTGGACCTGTGCATCGAGATCCATCGACGGCTCGCCCCGTTCGAGGCGGTGCAATTGGGCCTGGCGATCCAGGACTCCACGCCGCTCTTCCTGGAGGACCCGGTTCTCCCAGACAACTTCGACGAGATGGCGTACGTCGCGTCGAAGATCAACATCCCGATCGCGACGGGGGAGCGCTTCACGTCGTTGTGGGAGTTCCAGATGCTTCTTGCCCGCGGCGGGGCACAACTGGTGCGGCCCGACGTGTGCATCGTCGGAGGAATCACGGGAGCCCGCAAGGTCGCCGCCCTCGCGGAGGCATCCCACATCGGCGTCGTCCCGCACAACCCGCTCAGCCCCGTTTCGACGGCCGCATGCCTCCAGATCGCGGCGACCGCGCCCAACTTCGTCCTGCAGGAGTTTCCCAACGACTCGTGGGGTACGGCCGGAGACATGCGACCGGATCCCGACAAGCTCGTCTCCGGGTCCGCGACCCACGACGGCGAGGGCTTCGTGACCATCAGCAACGAGCCAGGGATCGGTGTTGCCCTGCGGGCGGATGCCGCCGAGCGGTATCCGTATCGCAAGCGCGAGATCCTGACCCGCCTTCACGTCGACGGGTCGGTTGTGGACCAATGAGCCGTTTCACGAAGTGGAAAGTGTACGGTGAATCCTCGTGGTGACCATGGCGGATGTGGGGAAGCTCGCTGGAGTTTCCCATCAGACGGTTTCGCGCGTCCTCAACGAGCCAGGCCGGGTCAGCGATGAGACGCAGGCCAGGGTCCAGGCGGCCATCGAGCAGCTGAAGTACCACCGCAGCACCGTCGCGCGCGCGCTTGCGACCCGCCGCACCAAGACCATCGGCTTGATCAGCACCGGGATCGCGCTCCACAGCCACTCGAAGAGGATGATCGCCTTCAATGAGGCGGCCCGCGCAGCGGGCTACCAGGTGAGCATGGCGAGCATCGCGAACGGGGACCGTGACTCGATGATGTCTGCGCTCGACGTGCTTCTCGGGCAGAGCGTGGAGGGGCTGGTCCTGATCGCCGCCGACGTCCGCACGCTCGAAATCATCCGCGACGTGCAACTCGACGTTCCCTTGGTCACGGCCGAAAGCAGTGGCCGGGCCGGGCTGCACAGCGTCTCGATCGACCAGTTCCTCGGGGCGCAGCTGGCCACGAGCTACCTCGCCGATCTCGGGCACCGGAACATCCTGCACGTGGCGGGTCCGAGCTGGTCCCTCGACGCGAACGAGCGTCTCAACGGATGGCGAACCGAACTGGAGAGGCGGGGCTTACCCGTTCGCGATCCGATCGTCGGGGACTGGACGCCGGAGAGTGGTTACGAGATCGGGCTCAAGCTTGCCGAGCAGAATGAATTCTCGGCGGTCTTCTGCGCGAACGACCAGATGACCCTGGGAGTCCTGCATGCCCTCGCCGACAGCGGTATTCGGGTGCCAGACGATGTCAGCGTCGTCGGCTTTGACGACATCCCCGAAGCGGCCCACTTCATTCCACCCCTGACGACGATCCGACAGGATTTCGTCGAGCTGGGGCGCCAGATCATGGCGACGCTCCTCACCCTGATCGAAGGTGCCGACGTGGTGGAGCCGATACACACCGAGCCCCGGCTCATCGTTCGGAAGTCCACGTCAGCGCCCCGGCAGGCGGAGTAGGGCACCCTCGGAGCGGCAGGTCGCGGCCGCGATGGCCATGGCATCCTCGAGCAGACTTCGCCACGATTCGGCGTCTTCCGGCAGGCCGTCGACGGCGATCGAGTGTGTGACCGCGGCGAGTGTCGCATCTCCCGCGCCCATGGTGTCGACGATCGGACCGGGGAGGTCGGCGATGGGCACGGTGACGGTGAGCCCGGATGCCGTGGACACTCCCGCTCCCTCGCGGCCGGCCGTCGCGAGCACGGCCGTCGCACCCGCGGCGAGGATGCGGTCGCGCAGGGTGGCGAGGGACGCGTCGTAGAGGAGTGCGGCATCCTCGTCGCCGACCTTCGTCAGCAGGCTCGCGCCGGCGAGGCGCTCGAAGTTGAGAACGAAGAGTTCCCGGTCGTGCAGCATCCCGGCCCGCGGGTTCGGGTCGAGCAGGAGACGTGTTCGTGGCGTACGGATGGCGGCCTTGAGTGTGTCGGACTGTTCCTGGTCGTCGAATGGAAAGCAGCTCACGACAACGAGCCCGGCAGCGTCGATCGCCTCGCGTGCGGTGTCGTCGAAGTCGATGCGGCGAGCCTGCGCGGCCGGGTTGAAGCTGTAGCGCGGCTCACCGTCGGTGCGGTCGGAGATCGCGCGCGACGAGCCGAGTGGGCCATCGGTTGCGATCAGCGTGACCCCTGCCGTCTCGAGCATCGCGCGGATGGCATCGCCGTCGGAATCGCGACCGACCATGGCAATGAGGGTGGTCGTGACGCCGAGGATGGAGAGGCCGACAGCGACGTTGAGCGCGGCGCCGCCGACGTGGTCCTCAGACGTGTCGCCGTTGCGGAGTTCATCGATCAGCGCATCGCCGATCACGACGACGCTTGCCGGCTCAACCACGCGGCCTGATTTCGCCTGAACCGCGGACGATGAGGGTGGTCGGCACGACGTATCTCCGGTCGGCGGATGTGTCCCCATCGAGTCGCGCGAACATGCGCTCGGCGGCAAGTTCGCCGATCCGCTGCGGGTCCTGTGCCACCACCGTGATACCGGGTTCGAGGAGGTCCGCAAGCGGGACGTCGTCGAAGCCCACGAGGGCGACCCGGCGGTGAGCGTCGTGGTCCCGCAGCGCGCGAACCGCTCCGATCGTCACGAGGTTCTGACTGCTGAAGATCGCCGTCGGTGGGTTATCGCTGTCGAGGAGGCGGTTCACGGCGTCGCGGGCCGAGTTCTCGTCATGCAGGTTGTCGATCACAGGCAGGGACGATGTCGAGATACCCGCTCGCCCGAGCTCCTCCAGGAAACCGCGGTGACGCTCCCTGGCCGTCTGGATGTCGAGGCGATCGCCGAGATAGGCGATTCGGCGGTGCCCATGCTCGATGAGGTGACGCGTCGCGCTAGCCGCGCCGCTCGCGTTATCGCTCACGATGGCATCCGCCTCGATCCCGACGGGCTCGCGGTCGACGAAAACGAGCGGCGTTCCGCGCTCCTGCTCTGGCAGGAGGTACCCCTGGCTCTTACTCACCGTCGTCAGGATCAGGCCGTCGACTCGACGACTGAGGAATGCGGAGACGAGCCCACGCTCTCTCGCCGGGTCGTCGTCGAGGCTCGAGGCAAAGACCGCCATTCCGCGCTGCGCTGCCGCATCCTCGACCGCACGGTGGAGTGCTCCGGAAAAGGGGTTCGCGACGCTTCCGACGAGGAGGGCCAGGGTGTGCGTCCTGCGGTCATTTCGGCGCAGGTTACCCGCGTGCAAGTCCGGCTGGTAGTGCAAACTCGCGGCCGCCGCCTGCACACGCGCGATGGTCGCTTGAGAGACGTTCGGCTCCCCGTTGATGACGCGGGAGACGGTCTTGACCCCGACGCCAGCGAGAGCCGCGACATGGCGCATCGTCGGCCGCTGCGAGGGCCCGACTGGCGACGGGAACGAGCTTGACAACGATGTCACGGTTCGATCTCCAATTGGACGTTTTTCTTGACTATATAGGGCCAGATGATCTAGACCTAATTTTGACATCGTTGTCAGGGACCATGCGGTCCCCTACCGTGAGGAAGTTCAATGTTGAATCGCAGCACATCACATTTCACGGCCAAACGCCTCCTGGCCGCTGCCTCCGTCGCCACAATTGCCGCTCTTGGACTGGCCGCATGTTCGCCGTCGGGAAGCGGATCATCCAATTCGGGTGGCAAGGTCGGAATCTCACTCATCGTCAAGACCACCACCAACCCCTATTTCGTCTCCATGGAGGATGCCGCGAAGGCGGCCGCCGCTAAGGAAGGCGTCACGCTCACACTCGCCGCAGGAAAGAAGGACGGTGACGCGACCACCCAGATCCAGGCGATTGAGGACTCGATCTCGCGCGGTGACAAGGGGATCCTGATCACTCCGACCGACCAGACCGTCAACGCGGCCATCGGCAAGGCGCGCAAGGCCGGGATCTTCGTGATCGCGCTCGACACGGTCCCGACTCCGGCGAACGCCGTGGACATCACGTTCGCCACCGATAACCGGGCTGCGGGTGTCGCGATCGGCAAATGGGCCGCGACCCAACTAGCCGGCAAGCCCGCCGTCATCGGTCTGGTCGACCTGTTCAGCAACCAGGTGGCGACCGTCGACTACGACCGCGACCAGGGCTTCCTCTCTGGCATGGGCATCCCGCTCGGAGACCCCAACAAGAACGGCGACGAGGCTGCAACCGGCAAGTACACCGGAGGCATGGGCGGAAACTACACGATCGCGGGCAGTCAGGCATCCAATGGTGACCAGGCCGACGGCCGAACCGCCATGGAGACGCTGCTCTCGAAGAACCCCAACATCAACCTCGTTTACGCGATCAACGAGCCGGCAGCATATGGGGCATACCAGGCCCTGCAGGCCGCGGGCAAGGAGAAGAGCACCCTCCTGGTGACCATTGACGGCGGATGCACTGGAGTCAAGGAAGTGTCGCAGGGCATCTTCGGCGCCACCAGCCAGCAGTACCCGTCCAAGATGGCGCAGCTGGGCATGGCGGCCATCGTCAAGCTCGTCAAGACGGGGCAGAAGCCGCAGGTGTCGAACGGGCTCGAGTTCTTCAACACCGGCTCGCAGCTCGTGACCGAGAAGGCGGTCAGCGGGCTTCCGAGCATCACCAGCTCAGAGGGCGCGAAGCTCTGCTGGGGCAAGTAAGCGCCGCCTGATACCGGCGGGGCAGCGGCGGCCTTGGTGCCGTCGTTGTCCCGCCGTACAGTGAGCAGATGGACAACGAAGTTCAGGAGACATCGTGAGTCAGCACGACACGGAAGCTAACCCCGCCAGGAAAGAAGCGAGCCCCCCCACGGCCCAGCTGGACTTGGCAACCGAGTTCCTGGATCGGCGCACTCCGCTGGACCGCGCCAGGCAGATGCTGCACCGGTACCCCGCGCTGAGCCCGGGCATCGTCATCGTCCTGGCCGTGATCATCTTCGGGCTATTGAACCCGAGGTTCTTCTATGCGAGCAACCTGTCACTCGTGACGCAGCAGGTGGCGGTGGTCGGAACGCTGGCGATCGCCCAAACCCTCGTCATCCTGACGGCGGGCATCGACCTCTCGGTCGGCGCGATCATGGTGCTGGCCTCGATGGTGATGGCGCAGACGGCCAGCCAGAACGGGTTGCCCGCACCCGTCTCGCTGCTTCTTGGCCTCGTGGTCGGCCTCGCCGCAGGTGCGCTCAACGGTGTTCTGGTCACGCGGTTGAAGCTCCCTCCATTCATCGTGACACTGGGCACCCTGAGCATCTTCCTGGCCCTCACCCTCCTCTACTCCAATAGCGCGTCGGTGGTCGGCCAGGATATACCGGCACTCATCACCGCGACAGGGAACACGTTCACGATCGCCGGCGTGAACTTCACGTACGGCGTCGTGATGATGCTCGTCCTCTATATAGTGATGGCGTTCGTCCTCAACACGACCGCATGGGGCAGGCACGTGTACTCGGTGGGCGACGACCGTGAGGCGGCGCGGCTGGCCGGCATCAGTGTCACCCGCGTCCTGATGAGCGTGTACGTCGTCGCCGGCGCGATCATCGCGATGGGGGCCTGGATCCAGATCGGGCGGGCGGATGCTGCCAGCCCGAATGCTGGGACGGACATCAACCTCGACACGATCACGGCCGTTGTGATCGGCGGGACGAGCCTCTTCGGCGGCCGCGGAAACATCTGGGGGTCGTTGCTCGGTGCCCTGATCGTCGGGGTCTTCCGCAACGGGCTGGCACTCGCAGGGCTTGACGTGCTCTACCAAACGCTCGCCGTCGGTGTGCTCATCATCGTCGCGGTCTCGATCGATCAGTGGATTCGAAAGGTACGCAAATGACCATCGCAGAAGCGCCGGCGCCGAGCGCGCCGGTAGATACACGTACCCCGTTGCTGCAGGCCAAACGCCTGGTCAAGACGTACGGTCGTGTCGTCGGGCTGGACGGCGTGAGCCTCGATCTGTACCCCGGCGAAGTCCTGGCGATCATCGGCGACAACGGGGCGGGCAAGTCCACGCTCGTCAAATGCCTGACCGGGGCAGAGATTCCAGACGAGGGGGAGATCTTCCTCGACGGGCATCCGGTGAGCTTCAAGCGGCCACAAGACGCCCGTGAGGCGGGTATCGAGACCGTCTACCAATCGCTCGCGGTGTCGCCGGCGTTGGATGTCGCGTCCAACCTCTATCTCGGGAGGGAAGAGCGTAAGAAGGGCATCCTCGGTTCCGTCTTCCGGATGATGGACAAGAAGGGTATGCGCAGGAAGGCAGAGGCGGAACTGCGGGAGCTTGGCATATCGACGCTGCAAGACGTGACTGTCCCGGTCGAGAACCTCTCCGGCGGGCAACGCCAGGCGGTCGCTGTCGCCCGCGCCGCCGCGTTCGGGTCGAAGGTCGTGGTGCTCGATGAGCCGACGGCGGCCCTCGGCGTACGCGAATCGAACCAGGTGCTGCAACTCGTGCGGAACCTGCGTGACCGCGGGATCCCCGTCATCCTGATCAGCCACAATATGCCGCAGGTGTTCGAGGTCGCGGATCGGATCCACATCCAGAGGCTAGGTAAGTCGGCAGGAACGATCACGCCGCAGTCGCATTCGATGACAGAGGCCGTTGCGATCATGACGGGCGCCGTCCGGCTCTGAGGCCGGACGGTCCACGGGTTTGCATGCAGTAAGTGCGAAACTCGGCCGGATTGCAGGGAAATCGCTGGTCACTCACTTAGGGTGGCCGTGTGTGGCGACTCGACAGAAAACACGATGACGACGACCTGATGTCGGATGTCGCTGAAAATGACGCCCTCAACCCGCGCAGTTCGACCTCCGCGCACGCGCTGAGCCTCGGCGACCCGAACCTTGTGGCCGGCAACATCGCTGAGCCGGTCTGGCATCGCTGGCGTGACGAACTCGCGAACCTCGGCGGGCGCTCGCCGCTCCTGCACTTCGAGGACAGCCCGCGCGCGCGCATCGAACTGAGCTCGACGCATCCGGGTGGCCTGCCGCAGTTCATCACGGGCCAGAGCACGCTTCTCTCGAGCCTGATCCGCGACGAGCTTGCCCTGCGCAATGCGCGCGTCGCGGCCAACGCTGTGACCGAAAAGGGTATCGAGTTGCGCTCGGTGCGCGGCATCGAGGCTGTGCACCTGGCCATCGGCCTCGCCCAATGGCGTCATGGCGGCGAGGAGTACACCGCTCCCGTCCTCCTGCGCCCGCTCGCGATCCGCCGCTACGGTCGTGACTTCGAACTCAAGCTCAAGGGCCACACCTTCCTGAACCCCGAACTTGCCCGTGCGCTGCACGAGCAGTTCCACATCACGCTCGACGCGGAAGCCTTCGTCGCCCTGACCGTCACCAACGGCGTGTTCAAGCCACAGCCCGTGATCGACCGCCTGCGCGGTCTCACCTCGCACCTCGGCTGGTTCAACGTGCAGCCGCGGCTCGTGGTCTCCTCGTTTGCGGATGTCGCGAGCTCCATGCTCGCCGACGCCGGAAACCTCGACTGCACCGTGCTCGACGCTCTCGCGGGCAACCCTACGGCCCGCCGCCGGATCGAGGAGTCATACCAGCCCGTCGACACCGTCGGCCAGGATGACCGCCCGCCCGCGACGGACACACTGCTGCTCGACGCGGACGAGGAGCAGGAGAAGGTCGTCGCGCAGATCGGCGCAGGCAACTCGCTCGTCGTGAAGACGCTGCCAGGAACGGGCGGCACGCAAACCATCGTCAACGCGATCGGCGCGCTCGTTGCGCAGCACAAGCGCGTGCTCGTCGTCAGCCCGCGCCGCTCGAGCCTCGACGGCATCGCGCACCGGCTCGAGCAGATCAGTCTTG
>JAVECW010000124.1 GCA_030841285.1 Microbacteriaceae bacterium | reverse complement strand
GTGATGTGATACGCATCACTCGTTACTGAACCACCGACAACCTCGGCATAGATCTTGGCGCCACGCGCCTTCGCGTGCTCCTCGGTCTCGAGCACAAGTGCAGCAGCACCCTCACCGAGCACGAAACCGTCACGGGAAATGTCATACGGACGCGACGCAGTAGCAGGCGAATCATTCCGCTTCGAAAGAGCCTGCATCGCCGCAAAAGAAGCAATCGGCAACGGATGAATCGCAGCCTCAGACCCACCAGCGATAACGACATCCGCCAGTCCCTGCTGCAAGTGGTCATACCCGTTCGCAAGAGACTCGGTACTCGACGCACACGCGGACACAACCGTGCGGATGCCAGCGCGAGCGTGCAGATCCATCCCAATGGCAGCACCGGGACCGTTCGGCATGAGCATGGGAACAGTCATCGGAAGCACACGACGCGGACCCCGCTCACGCAGCGTGTCCCATGCATCCAGCAGCGTCCAAACACCGCCGATGCCAGTTGCCCAATCGACCGCAAGGCGCTCGGGCTCAACCTCGGGCGAACCCGCATCCGCCCACGCCTCACGACCGGCAATCAGAGCGAACTGACTGGACGGGTCAAGACGCTTGGTCTCGTGACGTTCAAGCACATCAGCCGCAGCAACCTTTGCCTGTGCAGCAAAAGTAACGGGGAGTTCGAGTTCAGCCACCCACTCGTGATCGAGAGTGGATGCACCGGATGCGCCAGCGAGCAGCGCACTCCACGTCTCGGCGGCAGTACCCCCGAGCGGCGAAGTCGCACCGACACCGGTAACGACAATCTTCTTGGTCATAACGGCAACTCTCTTGAAGTCATGCACGTCCGGATGCGAATACATCCGGCGGGCGAAGGTCGACCGGTTGCTGCGTGGCCGACCCTCGTCCGCGTCTTGCTAAGCCTGAGCCTTGACGATGAACGCGACGGCGTCACCAACGGTCTTGAGGTTCTTGACCTCTTCGTCCGGGATCTTCACGTCGAACTTGTCCTCGGCGTTGACCACAATGGTCATCATCGAGATGGAGTCAATGTCGAGGTCATCGGTGAACGACTTGTCCAGCTCAACCGTGTCGGTCGCAATACCGGTCTCGTCGTTGATGAGCTCGGCCAGGCCGGCAAGAACTTCTTCGGTGGACAATGCCATTTTTGTTTCTCCTTGAGGGGTGTCGTTTGACCGTTGAATAGTTTAGGGCAGGACCACAACCTGCGCGCCGAACACGAGACCTGCGCCGAAACCGATCTGCAGCGCGAGACCACCACTGAGTTCAGGATGCTCCTGAAGCAGCCGATGCGTCGCCAGCGGAATGGATGCCGCAGACGTATTTCCCGTGGTCTCGATGTCGCGAGCGATCACGACCGAGTCCGGCAGCTTGAGCTGCTTGGCGAACTCGTCGATGATCCGCATGTTCGCCTGGTGGGGGATGAAAGCCGCAAGCTGATCGCTCGTAACTCCTGCGGCATCCAGAGCTTCCTCGGCAACCTTCGCCATATCCCAGACCGCCCAGCGGAAGACCGTCTGGCCCTCCTGGCGAAGCGTCGGCCATGGAGCCTCACCACGGCGGTACTCCTGCAGTGTGTGGTCCATACCGACGGCACCGGCCTTCGAGCCATCGGAGCCCCAGACGGTGCGCGAAATACCAGGGAAGTCACTCGGACCAACAACGACAGCACCAGCGCCATCACCGAGCAGGAAGGAAATCGTGCGATCGGTCGGATCGACGAAATCCGAGAGTTTCTCTGCGCCAATCACCAGCGCGTAGTGCGCAACACCGCTGCGAATAAGCGCATCGGCCTGGGCAATGGCGTACGGATACCCGGCACACGCCGCATTCACGTCGTACGCGGCAGCCGGATTCGCGCCAACCCGATCCGCAACAACAGCGGACATCGACGGAGTCTGCTGGCCATTGCTAATCGTCGCAACGATAACTGCGTCAATCAGTTTGGGATCGACACCCGACTTCTCGATGGCTTCGCGAGCGGCATCCGCTGCAAGGTCAACAGCCTGAACCTCGTCGCTGGCACGAGTGCGAGTGATGATGCCCGTGCGCTGCCGAATCCACTCGTCAGACGAGTTGATCGGACCGATGAGATCGTCGTTGGGAACGATGAGGTCACCACGAGCGGCGCCAACGCCGAGGATGCGTGTGTACTGCGGGCCATGCGACTGCTGAAGTGTGGGGTGTGACATCGATCTCTTTCCGTCTGGATCAGAACTGATTCAGGATCAGGACTGCTGGTCGATCAGTTCGAACGCCGCAGGCAAGTCATCCGGCGTCTTGATCGCAACAGTGGGAACGCCCTTCAGCCCTCGCTTGGCGAGCCCAGCGAGAGCACCAGCCGGCGCGAGCTCGACCAGACCGGTGACTCCGGATGCCGCGAACGCATCCATGCACAGATCCCACCGTACCGGGGACGACACCTGCCCGACCAAGAGGTCGATAAAGCGGCGGCCGGAATCGACGACGGATCCGTCATTGTTCGTCCAGATGCGGAGAGTTGGGTCACTCACCGGAAGCGCGGCAGCGAACGAGCTCAGATGGTCAGCCGCAGGCTGCATATACCGAGTGTGGAATGCACCAGCGACCTGTAGCGGGATAACGCGCGCACGCTCTGGCGGATTCTCGGCCAGAGAAGCCAGCGCATCGAGCGCACCCGCGACGACCACCTGACCGCCGCCGTTGTAGTTCGCGGGGGAGAGACCGAGTTCGTCGAGCCGAGCGAGAAGTTCGGCTTCGTCCGCACCGATCACAGCGCTCATGCCCGTCGGGGCGAGAGCAGCCGCATCGGCCATCGCCGCACCGCGCTCGCGAACAAGAGCGACAGCATCCGTCTCGCTCAGGATGCCAGCACCAGCTGCGGCCGTAACCTCACCGACCGAGTGACCGGCAATACCGCCGATACGCTCACGACGACCATCGGTGAGAAGCGCCGAAAGGGTAAGAAGGCCAGCCGCCACGATGAGCGGCTGGGCAATTGCGGTATCGCGAATAGTGTCGGCGTCGCTCGTCGTACCGTGCGCAAGAAGGTCGACGCCAACCGCATCGGAAATACCAGCCAACTGGTCACGGAACCGGGATTCGGCAACCCACGGAGCGAGGAATCCAGGAGTTTGCGAGCCCTGACCGGGGCAGACGATGACGATCACGGTATTTAGTCTGCCAATCGATTGGTGAGGGGCTGTGTCGATCCGCTACCAAGTATCGCCGGATCCTTTGTCGGTGTCGAACAGTTATCCGCGTCGAGGTGGTGCGTCCGGCTCGCTAATCGAACCAACGATGAGCGCAGCCTGGAGGATGAGCGCCTCGCGCGCACCCGTGGCATCCCACCCGATGACGTCGGTGACTCGCTTGAGCCGATACCGAACGGTATTCGGATGCACGAAGAGTTCACGAGCAGTCGCCTCAAGCGAGCGACCGTTATCCAGGTAGCACCAAAGCGTCGTCAGTAGCTCGGTCGAGTGCGCCTGCAGCGGACGATAGATCCGCTGAATCAGGGTCGCACGAGCGAGCCCATCACCCGCGAGAGCACGCTCGGGAAGAAGGTCGTCGGCATGAACCGGACGCGGGCAGTTGCGCCACGCTTTCGCAACAGCAAACCCGGCGAGGGCAGCCTTCGCGCTCTTCGACGCATCGACAAGCGACGGGACCTCGTGGCCGAGAACCAGGTATCCCGTTCCGAATCCTGGCTCCAGCTGCGTCGCGATCTCCATGAAGCTGACCAGTGGGGTCGCCCCAATCGCATCGTCGGGAGTCGTGCCGCTTGGCCAGGCCCGCCCGATCACGAGAACGAGGCGACTGCCCTGAACGCCAATGAGCACATCCGCTGACATGTGCCTGGCGGTTCGGCGCAACTGGTCGACATCGAGCATCTTGGGCGCAGTACCGACGAGAACGCTCACCTCGCCGTGGCCATGCCACCCGAGCGCAGCGATCCGGCTCGGCAGTTCATCGTCATACTCGCCCGTGAGGATCGAGTCGACAACGAGCGCTTCGAGTCGCGCGTCCCAGAGTCCGCGTGCCTCCGCAGCGCGAGCATAGACATCCGCCGCGCCGAACGCGATCTCACGCGAATAGAGCAGAATCGCCTCGCGCAGCAGTTCGCCGCCATCGTTCACGCGTTCCTCGACCACCTCGACAGTGACCTTGATGAGCTGGAGCGTCTGCTGCAAGCTCACCGAGCGCAGGAGTTCGCGCGGTGCCGCACCGAAGACATCCGCGGCGATCCACGGAGTCGAACGGGGATCGTCGAACCATGAGATGAACGACGAGATGCCCGCCTGTGCGACAAGACCGACCGCGGACCGCCGCCCTGGTGGCATGTCGCTGTACCAGGGCAGCGTGTCCTCGAGGCGCTTCAGCGTTGCTGTCGCAAGCTCGCCGGAAATCTTACGAAGCCAGGCGAGCGTTTCCTCTTTGGTTTTCGGCACGGTCGGTCGTCGTTAGCTCTCGCCGCCGAACGAACCCGTGCTGCCCGCGTTCACGTCGTGCAGGTTGTACTTCTCGATGGCACGACCCGGCGCGCTGCGGTCGATCTCACCGCGTGCCGCGAGCAGCTGAAGCGTGCGAACGACGACGGATGGCCCGTCGATCTTGAAGAAGCGCCGAGCGGCAGCCCGCGTGTCAGAGAGGCCGAAAGCGTCGGCGCCGAGCGTCGCGTACGTGCCGGGAACGAACGGACGGATCTGGTCCGCCACGGCATGCATGTAGTCAGTGACGGCGACGAACGGACCCCACGCGCCCGACAGCTTGTCGGTCAGGTACGGCACGCGAGGCGCGGCGTCCGGGTTGAGGAAGTTGTGCTCCTCGGCCGCGAGGCCGTCTCTGCGCAACTCCGACCATGAAGTGACTGACCAGACATCGGCCGAAACACCCCAGTCATCGGCAAGAAGCTGCTGGGCTTCGAGCGCCCACGGCACTGAGACACCAGACGCGAGAATCTGCGCCTTCGTGCCCGACTGCTGGCCCTCGCGCAAGCGGTAGATTCCGCGGACGATGCCGTCGACATCCACCGACTCCGGCTCGGCCGGCTGAACGATCGGCTCGTTGTAGACCGTGAGGTAGTACATGACGTTGGGGTCGGAATGCGATCCGCCATACATCCGCTCGAGACCGTTGCGCACGATGTGCCCGATTTCGTAGCCGTATGCCGGGTCGTATGAGACGACAGCCGGGTTCGTCGATGCGAGTAGTGGCGAGTGGCCGTCCGCGTGCTGCAGGCCCTCACCGGTCAGGGTCGTGCGGCCAGCGGTTGCGCCGATGAGGAACCCGCGGGACATCTGGTCGCCCGCGGCCCACAGCGCATCGCCCGTGCGCTGGAACCCGAACATCGAGTAGAAGACGTAGACCGGGATGAGCGGCTCGCCCTGCGTCGAGTACGACGTTCCGACCGCGGTGAAGGCCGCGACAGCACCGGCTTCATTGATGCCGACGTGGATGATCTGGCCCTGCGGGCTCTCCTTGTACGCGAGTAGCAGTTCACGGTCCACCGAGGTGTAGTGCTGGCCGTTCGGGTTGTAGATCTTGGCGTTCGGGAAGAACGCGTCCATGCCGAACGTGCGCGCCTCATCCGGAATGATCGGGACGATGCGGTGACCGAAGTCCTTGGAGCGGAGAAGGTCCTTGAGCAGACGAACGAACGCCATGGTCGTGGCGATCTCCTGCGTGCCGGAGCCCTTCTTGGAGATCGCGTACGCGGAATCATCCGGGATTGCGATCTGGGTATGTGTCGTACGACGCTCAGGGAGGTAACCACCGAGTGCGCGGCGGCGCTCGTGCAGGTACTGGATCGCCTCATCCTGCTCGCCCGGGTGGTAGTACGGGGGCAGGTACGGGTTTTCCTCGAGCTGGGCATCTGAGACGGGGATGCGCATGGCATCACGGAACGTCTTGAGATTGTCCAGCGTCATCTTCTTCATCTGGTGAGTCGCGTTACGACCCTCGAAGCTCGGCCCCAGGCCGTAGCCCTTGACGGTCTTCGCAAGGATGACGGTGGGCTGGCCCTTATGCTCGCTCGCCGCCTTGAACGCGGCGTAGACCTTGCGATAGTCGTGGCCACCGCGCTTGAGGTTCCACAAGTCGTCGTCGCTGTAGCCCTCGACGAGCTGGCGCGTGCGCGGGTCGCGACCGAAGAAGTTCTCGCGAACGTACGCGCCGCTCTCCGCCTTGTACGTCTGGTAGTCGCCATCCGGCGTGACGTTCATGAGGTTGAGGAGGGCGCCATCCGTGTCGCGTGCGAGCAGTTCATCCCACTCGCGACCCCAGACGACCTTGATGACGTTCCAGCCGGCGCCGCGGAAGTAGCTTTCAAGCTCCTGGATGATCTTGCCGTTGCCTCGAACCGGGCCATCAAGACGCTGCAGATTGCAGTTGATGACGAAGTTGAGGTTGTCGAGGCCGTCGTTCGCCGCGACCTGGAGCTGGCCGCGAGCCTCGACCTCGTCCATCTCGCCGTCACCGAGGAACGCCCAGACCTGCTGGTCGCTCGCATCCTTGATCCCACGATTGGTCAGGTACCTGTTGAGCTGCGCCTGGTAGATCGCGTTGATCGGACCAAGACCCATCGAGACGGTCGGGAACTGCCAGAACTCGGGCATGAGCCGCGGGTGAGGGTACGAGGAGAGTCCGTTCGGCGCGTGCGACTTCTCCTGGCGGAAGCCGTCGAGCTGGTCGGCACTCAGGCGACCTTCAAGGAAGGCGCGTGCATACGTACCGGGGGAGGCGTGGCCCTGGATGAAGATCTGGTCACCGCCGCCCGGGTGGTCCTGGCCGCGGAAGAAGTGGTTGAAGCCGACCTCGTAGAGCGCTGCGCTCGACGCGTATGTCGAGATGTGGCCACCGACGCCAACGCCGGGGCGCTGCGCGCGGTGCACAAGGATGGCGGCGTTCCAGCGGATCCACGCCCGATAGCGGCGCTCGATCTCCTCGTCACCGGGGAACTCTGGCTCGTTCTCGACCGCGATCGTGTTGATGTAGTCCGTTGTCGGGACCATCGGAACGCCGAGGTGCAGGTCTTTGGAGCGCTTGAGAAGGCTCAGGATTACGTCGCGTGCACGCTCGTGTCCATGGGTCGCAACCAGTGCGTCGAGAGATTCCTGCCATTCGGCGGTCTCCTCCGGGTCCGAATCGATGTGATTCACCGAATACGGGTCCTGGTCGTTTACAGTCACCCTCGACCTCTTTCTTGTGTGGGGGTAGATCGTGTGCGGGCGACGAACCACCGGGTCACGGGGCTGACGGCACCTCATTCAGCCTAGCCATTCTTATATGGCAACGCGGACCACGTTGGAGGTGCGGCGGTACGGGTCTAGGCTGTGTGACCGTGCGAGACCGTGCGTCGCACGCCGGTCTTGAGAAAGGACGCCGATATGGCTCTGGAGAACGATACCCAGGCACCCGACTTCGAGCTCGCCAGCCAGCACGGCACACCCGTGCGGCTGAGCGACTTTCACGGCAAGAGTTCGGTCGCTCTCGTCTTCTTCCCGCTCGCGTTCTCCGGAACCTGCACGGGCGAGTTGTGCGAGCTGCGCGACAACCTTGCCTTGTTCAAGGACCAGGGCGTCGAACTCATCGGGATCTCCGTTGACTCGAAGCATGCGCTCCGGGTCTGGTCAGAGCAGGAGGGCTACGACTTCACGCTGCTCTCCGACTTCTGGCCGCACGGGCAGATCGCGAAGGAGTATGGCGTCTTCCTCGACAACAAGGGCTACGCCAACCGCGCGACATTCCTGATCGACGTTGATGGCATCATCCGCGCCAGTTTTATCACCGCGCCAGGCGAGGCTCGCTCGCTTGACGCATACCGCGCTGCGCTCGGGGAGCTGCAGCCGGCGTAGCCCTGGTCGCCACGCCGTGTTGCCGGTCGTTCGCGGGGCAGCACCCGCATTCGATTCCGGATGTCGCGCGCTCCTCGGTATGATGTGACACGACCTGATGCGCGGCTTGCGTCGCGTGGTCGGGGGCCTTTAGCTCAGTTGGTAGAGCGCCACGTTTACACCGTGGATGTCATCGGTTCGAGCCCGGTAGGGCCCACCAGTCAGGGACGTGTTGGTCACCGAGCGTGCGCGCTGATGGCGCGTTGACGGGTTGCTCAGGTTCCGCAGCCTAGGGTTGGCCGGTGCTCATCACCCGGCCGGTCGTTACTCGTGAACGGCGGTGGCCCGTCGAACTCGCCGGATTCGCCGGCGCATCGGCGATCGCGATCATGGTGGTCGCCCACCTGGTCTCGACTCCACGGGCATGGATTGTCTACTACGACGGTGATTCGCTCGTCAATACACTGATCTGGAAGTCCCTCGTCGCTGGCCAGCCCCAGCATTGGGCGCTGTCGTCCGTGCTCTTCGTGCCGGAGTTCGCGCTCTACGCCGCACTCGCGCTCCTCGGCCTGTCTGTGAAGGCCACGCTCACTCTCAACGCGCTCGTCAACCTCGTGGGCCTGTACGCCGCCGTCCGGTTCGTGTCGTCGTCGACCGGTCGCGGTCTCAGTTGGAACGTCGCAGCATCCGTAGGGGCGTTCGGCATTTTCGGGATCATGGCGATGCTCGATTCGTCGTCAAAACGGGAGTCCTTCGAACTTCCCTCCCTCATGGCGACAACGACGTACTACAGCGCGACGGTTGTCGGCACGCTCGTTGCCATCGGCCTGGTGCGGCGCCTCTGCGAGCAGGGCCGCCCGAGGGCGCGGCGGCGTGACGTGATCGTGCTGTTCGCCGTCGCGACGGTATCGACGTTCACCAATCCGATCTTCGCCGCGTGGGCCGTCGCTCCACTGGTGCTGTTGCTTCTCGTGCTCTGGGGAGGGCGAATAGTGAGCGTCGGCGGGCTGGCGGCAGCGGCACTGCCGCTCGTGCTCGGCGTCGGGGCGGGAGTCGCGCTCCGGCTCCCGTTCGCAGCTCTCATCTCGGACTCTGGTGTCAACTATGTCGAGCCACAGCGGCTAGGGGGCTCGCTGTCCTACTACGGCGGTTTGATCGCGCAGCGAGCACAGACGGTCGACGGAGCTTCCTCTCTCGCCATCGATGCCCTCCTGATCGCGATCAGTGTGGTCGCGTCGCTTCTTGCAGTTCGACGACGCTGGGTCGCTGGCATCATCGTCTCCTCGGCGGCATGGGGGATTCCCGTGCTCGTCAGCGTCGGCGCGGTGCTTCTCGGAACGGAGGCCACCCGCTACCTCGAGCCGGTGTTCTTCGCTCCGATTCTGGTGTTGACGGTCCTCCCCGGACTGTTGTCACCGCGGCGTCTGGGCATCGGGCGACCCTTGCGGCTGGCCGCGGGGATCACAGCGATCCTGGCCTGCATTTCTGGCGGCATCATTGGCATCCCGCGACTGGTGACCGAATCGTCCAGTTTGGATCCATCCGTACAGTGCGTCGACGCCTGGGTCACGGCGTCGGGCCGCACTGGGGCCGGTCAATACTGGACGATCCGCGCGCCCAAGGCCTATCTCGCAGATGCGCGCCAACTCGTGCAGGTGGATGCCGCTCTCGGTCCGTACGCCTGGTTGGTGAACCGGGCCGACTACACGAACGCACGAGTGTCATTCCTCGTGGTCGACACGACCCGGCCGCTGAAACTGATGGGTCAGCAGGCACAGCACACGCCGCACACGACGATCTCCTGCGGGCGATACACCATCGTCGATTTCCACGGCGCCACGCTCAAACTTGGACCTACCCGTATCTGAGCCTCCGACTCGTGAGTGGGCTGGTCACCGAGCGTGCGCGCCGATGGCGCGTTCAACCTCTGCCGTTCGGTTGCCGATCAGGTACCAGGCGGCGGTTCCCCACGGCAGGAACATGACGATCGCGGCCAGCCAGAGCACCTTGTAGAGGTAGCCGATGTCGGCCCGCACCACCTGGACCATGGCAACGATGACAAATGGGCTACCACTGTGTGGCGGGTCTAATCCCATCCCGGAAAGAGGGGTAGCGGGGCGCCCAGCCGAGTTCCTGTTTGGCTTTCGCGTTGGAGACCAGCATGGACACGCTTGCGAGCACGGCTCCGCCGTATGGCGCAGCCAGTCTGAGCAGCCAGCCCGGGAGAATTATCGGTGTGGGGGCGTGCCGGGACTCGGCGATGCAGGTGATGAGGTCGCGGAAGGTTGCGGGTGTGTCGTCGACGATGTTGTATGCCTGTCCGCCGTGCCCGCGCTCGAGTGCGGCCACTGTGGCTGCAGCAGCGTCCTGGTGATGGACAAACGCGAGTCTCCCGCCGTGGCGGGCGACGGGGAGCGACCGTTTGCGGAGCATCCGGACGACGGTGTCGACGTCCTCCCCGTAGAGCAGGCCGTAGCGGAGGGCAATCCCTTCGATGCCATCCGCCTGAAACGCTTGTTGCTCGGCTGAACCCATCGCGGCGAGGTGGGCGTCGAACGGACGTCCGTCGAGGCGGCCGAACGGAGACTGCTCGGTGAGTACCTCGGTGCCATGATCGCTGTACCCGTAGCCGAACACAATCGACTGGGTCACGAACCGGGTAGCACCCACCTCGCGGGCCAGGTCCAGAAGGTTCGTGGTGCCCTGGGTTCGAAGCGCATTGGTCTCGGCCATTGCGGAGTGCCGGACGGGTGCCTTCTTGAGGGCGGTCAGTTCGTGAAGGATGGCGTCGGCCTCGTTGCCATTAGCCGCCCGGAGGAGCCTGTCGCGGTCCATGACGTCGGCGGTGATGGCGCTCGCGCCGAGTTGTCTCAGGCGCTCCGCGCCCTCCCGGGTTCTGGCGATCCCGGACACGGTGTGTCCCGCGGCGACGAGGTGCTGGACGAGCGGGACCCCCAGGGTCCCGGTCGCGCCTGCGACGATGACTCTCATAGCGAGCTCCCTTTCTGCCTGGCGCGACAAGTACCTCGCGGCCCCGTACTGCGGTAGTACCCCCAATCGTCGGCACCTACAAGAGCGGGGCGGCAACCAATCGGTTAGCGCCCCGCTCCCTAATCCTCGCCCGTTAGAAGCGCGTAATGCAGTACGCGGGCTCCTTGTGGGCGAGCAGCACGTCGAGCGTGTCCAGAGCAGCATCCGAAACAGCGGAAATGCGACCAGCGCGAGCGAGCACCCTCGCGCGAATCCCGCCGAAGTACAGCGAACCGAGTACCGAAATGTCCATCGAGACCTCGGCCTGAGGCGCCGCCCCCACGGCATGCTTCGTCACCGTCGCGGTGCCATTGCTGACAGAGACGGTGAACACGCCATCGGCGATCGCGAGCGAATCCGTGAGGGCGATCGTCACCTCGCCGTCCACGTCGTACGGGCGAGCCTCAAGCGCAGCCACCGGATCCAGCACACGCAGCCAGAGCGCGTCATCCTCAGCAGTGACCGTGAATCCCCGGACGTCGACCATTGCCCACTGCAGGGCATCCGCCATCGAGGCGTTCACCACGATGACACTGTTCGTGAGACCGATCGACGCAAGATACTCCCACAGCCCGAGGTAGGCGTCGGGCGTCGCCCCAACGAGATCCAGCACGGTGATCGTCCGTGTCGGATCGTCGAGCCAGTCGGTGGTCTTATACGTGACATAGCCGTCGATGTTCCCGGCCGGGTCGTAGTGCAGAGTGGCCCGCACCCTCGTGTCCGGCGCAAGCCCGTTCTCGGCCCAGAGCCCCAAAATCCTCGATGGATACGCCGCGTGCCGCTCGACCGATCCCAGCGTTTGAGCATGGAAGCGATCGAAGATCTCCGGCGCGAGCTCGAGCAACGTCGACGGCTCCGTAACCTCGACGCTCCCCTCAGGCGAGTGCCTGAGGGCGAATTTCTCTCCCGTGTCGACCTCGACCTGCCGTGTGTAGATCGATGGGCCGAATCCGAACCGACTGTAGATCGTTGCTTCCGAGGCGTTGAGCGCCGCGAGCGGCGTGCCCTCCTCGACCGCACGACGGAGACTGGCCGCCATCATCTCTCGCAGCAGGCCGCGTCGGCTGTGCGTGGACCGCACCGAGACGTCGGCGATCAGTTGGGCATCCAGCGAGTTGCCGTTGCCCACATTGATTGCCTTGATGAAGGCACTGAAGGTGGCGACCGGGCGAGTCGTCTCCCACGCCCGTGGGGGACGACTCGCCGTGTACACGCCCGTCAGGACGCGCTCGTCCGCCTGATAGTCCCTGAGCATTCGCTGCATGTTGTTCGGCGAGCGAACGGGATCGTGGAAGCCGAGCGCGCCGGCCGCGAACCACTCGGTCGTCTCTGGGTCGTCCTTCGGTGCGAAGGTCCTGAATTCGTAGTCGGCGTTGGTGGGCGTTGGACGTGCTGACATTGCTCTTTCCTTGGGTGGTCCAACTGGGGAGGAGATCCCCAGAAATGTGATGACAGCGGCACGCGCTGCCTGACGAATCGCTCGCCTACACGAATGAGCGTTCGTGTGCTTCGACGGTCGTGAGATGCGCTTCGTCAATGACGACGGGAGCGAACGGCCACGCCTTGTTGATCTTGGCCCAGATGACGAAGCATACGCAGCCAACCGCGATCCATACGAGCGACAACACGATGGGAAGGATTCCAGCGGAGACGTAGACGAAGATCCATCCGAGGACTGCGATGATACTGGGCACCGGGTATAGCCATTGCTTGTACGGCCTGTGGAGGCCGGGCTGGCGGCGACGAAGAACGCTCAGGGCGACGATCTGTGCGATCCCCTGCAAGAGGATGCCGACTGCGATAAGCACGGAGATCAACGTGCCGAGGTCAAGGAATGAACCGATCGCCGTGATGACACCCATCACAATGAGCGCGACGTGAGGGATGCCGAGCTTGGGGTGCAGACGGCCAAAGACGGCGAAGAATGCGCCGTCCCGAGCCGCGTTGAACGGGACGCGAGAACCACCGAGCAACCCGGCGAAGCACGAGGCGAAGGCAGTTACGACGATGAGAGCGGTGATGATGGATGCCGCGACCGGACCCCACGCAGTCGTGACGGCGAGCGAGACGACCGAGCTGGACTTTGCAACCGTTTGCCAGGGAACCGCGCCGAGGACGCCAATATTCATGATGAGGTAAATGGCCATCATTGCGACCACCGAGACGATGATCGATCGGGGCATTGTCTTGCCGGGGTTCTTGAGTTCACTCCCCATCAGGGCGGTGGTGTTGTAGCCGAGGTAGTCGTACACCGCCACGAGCAGTCCGGCTCCGAGGCCGGCGAAGAAGCGACCATCCAGCGTCCACGCCCCCGGCGGGTAGGTGAACGCGAGCGCTGCGTTGAAGTGCGAGTAGCACGCCGCGATCGTGAGGACAACGGTAACGAGCATGACGATCCAGAGTCCCGTGACGAGGTAACGGACCGACTCGATGCGTCGATAGAGCGCGACGACAAGGAGGACTGTCGCACCGAGGCCGATGAGATGTGTTTCGAGCCAGCTCATGTTGGGGAAGAAGTAACCGAGGTACTGCGCCATGCCGATGACGCCGGTCGACATGATCAATGGGATGCTGATCATCGCGGTCCAGGCGAAAAGGAATGGCATGAGCTTTCCGGAGCGGTACTGGAATGCCTGCCTGAGATAGAGGTAGGAACCGCCGGCTCCCGGCATGGCCGCGCCCAGTTCGGACCAGACCAGGCCGTCGGCGATGGCAAGCAGGGCTCCGATGATCCAGCCGATGATGGCCTGTGGACCACCCATCGTGGCGACCATGATCGGGATCGTGATGAACGGCCCAATGCCGCACATCTGGGTCATGTTGATCGCGATCGCTGAGAAGGATCCGATCGAGCGATGGAAATGCCCTTGACGTTCGGCGGGCGGATGAGCGGAGGCGAGGGCGGGTGCGGCGTTCGTCTCAGTAGTCATGCGTAACTCCTCTGTTGTTCTGGACGAGCTGGCGATGAACGCCCCGGCCTGGGGGCGTTTCTCGCCAAACACTCGGATGAACGTGATTAAATTTCGCGCTGCAATAAAATCTAGTCAGTTGCGAGTTTCGCCCGGGTAAAGCATCTGTTACCGCCCCGTTTCGGGCTGCTCGGTGTTTGCCACCAGCTCGTGTTTGCGCACCAGTAAGATCAAAACGTTTGGCCAACCGAGGGGGAGTTGTCGTGGTGTCCGACCTTCGGCGTCAGAACCGAGGCTTGATTCTCGGTGACCTCCTGGCGAGCGGACCGATGACGCGCGTCGAGCTTGCGAGTGCAACGGCGTTGTCGAGCGCAACAGTCACTCGCGTCGTATCGGCACTGATGGATGACGGCCTCGCGATAGAGGTCAGGACGCTGTCCTCGGCGGGGCGGGGCAGGCGACCAGTCCTCCTGGATGTCCGTGCCGACCAGTCCGTCGCGATCGGCATCGACCTCGGCGTCGTGAGCACCCGTATCGCCATCGTGGCCTTGACCGGTCGCCTGCTCGACGAGGTGCATCTGGAGACCCCGGCCGGAGCGACGGCGAGCGAGCTTGCGCGCTGGATCGGGCGGAGCGTGCGTGACGCGGCGGGGGAGTCGTGGGCATCCGTGCGGTCCGTGGGGGTGGGCTTGCCCGGCGTGGTGCACCCAGTAACGACGCAGGTGTCGCTCTCTCCGAACCTGCGGCAGATCGAAGGCGCGGGCTTCACCGATGCCGTCAAGAACGCGTTGGACCGGACCGTTCTCTTCGACAACGAAGCCAACCTCGCGTTGCTGGGCGAGATGTATTCGGGCGCTGCCCTCGGATACGCGAATGCTGTGCTGTTCACGATCGGCGCAGGCCTTGGCGCGGGCGTTGCCATCGAAGGCCGGATCTTCCGAGGCTCAACAGGCATTGTTGGCGAGTACGGCTCCCTTCCGATCGCGGGTGCGGGGGCCCCACTCGAGGACTTCCTGACGACATCAGGGATCCTGCGGATGGCGCGCTCGCGGGGTGTGTCAATCGACAGCGCGGAGAGCCTCTTTCTGGCAACCTCCGATCCTGCGCTCCTCGACGTGCGAGGGCAGTTCGAGGATGCCCTGGTGACGGCCATCACGGCATCCGTGGTCAGTGTCGATCCAGCGGTCATCGTTCTCGGCGGGAGCATTGCCCCCGCGCTCGCCGGAATCACCGAACGGCTCGAGCAACGCGTGAGCGACGTCGTCGGCGTGCAGCCGACGATTCGACTGGCAGAACAGGGAGACCTGGCCGGTGCCCTCGGTGCCGCAGCCCAGGCACTTCACCACGTGCTCACGAGCATGGACGTTCCGGATCGCTACCTGGCACGGATTCCCAGACCTCCACGGTCGAGCCTGCCTCTACGGTCATGAGAGTGCCCGCGTGCTGTGCTGACGGCGAACACCCGACGCAGGGAGCACGGCGTTCAACGATCATGAGAATGTGGCCAATGAAAGTGCGATGGATGCGTACTCGCGCATCGTTGTCGAAGTCGCCGAGAAGGTGCTCCCCAGCGTCGCCAGCGTGCAGGTTCGAAGCGCGCGAGGGCAGGGCGCAGGGAGCGCGAGTGTGATCACGGCTGATGGGATCCTGCTCACCAGCGCCCATGTCGTGGCCGGAGCATCCGCCGTCACCGCCGCGTTCTCGGACGGGACTGAGGTGAATGCGGATGTCGTCGGACGCGACCCGCTCTCCGACCTCGCGGTCCTCCGAGCTCACGGCGATGTGCCACCACCCCTCGCGTTCGGCGACGCCGAACAGCTGCGCGTCGGTCAACTCGTGGTCGCGCTTGGCAACCCGCTCGGGCTGGCAGGGAGCGTGACGGCTGGCATCGTCTCAGCGCTCGGGCGCTCACTCCCGACTCAGGCCGGACGGGTAATCGACGAAGTGATTCAGACGGATGCCGCCCTCAACCCCGGAAACAGCGGTGGTGTTCTTGCCGACAGTGCGGGGCGAATGATCGGCGTGAACACGGCCGTGGCGGGAATCGGTGTTGGCCTCGCAGTGCCGATCAACACGACGACTCGCGAGATCATCTCCACCCTGATGGCGCAGGGGCGCGTGCGGCGAGCCTGGCTCGGCATCGCCGGTGTCCAGGTCGCACTTGCTCCCGAACTCGCCGCGCGGATCGGCCACCCGACGGGGCTGCAGGTGGCCGGCGTATCCGAGATGAGCCCTGCCGCCGAATCCGGGCTGCATCGCGGCGACATCATTGTCGAACTCGACGGAAAACGCGTCGTGACGACCACGGCCGTGCAACGACTCATGGTCGAGGATGCGATCAATCGCCGGATCGAGATCACCGTCTGGCGGAACGGGGCTCTCGTTGACGTCATAGCCGTGCCGCGCGAACTGCAGGGCGTTTGACGTCCCGCCCGGCGTGCGGCCGCGCGATCAGAAATGCGTGGGTTGAACCTCGCTATCGGGGTCTGGGGCAACGAAGCAGAGTTACGCGCGCTGTGAGTTTCCTGTCAATCGCCCCGCATTGATCTGCAGGGACCGATCGATGACCCTTTCGGCGACAGAACGGAGGGTGAGCTGGTTGCTGCGGGCATACGCGCGCAGGGCCGTGAACGCGTCGTGCATATCGAGGTTCGCGGTCTGCGAGAGAACACCCTTGGCCTGTTCGATCAGGATCCTGCTATCGAGCGCACGCTGGAGCTGCTCCGTCACGATGCTCGATTCACGGATGATTCGTTCCTGCAGGATTCCGATCGTCGCGACATCCGCGAGCGCTTGCGCAACCTCGGCATCTGCGCGATTCAGCTCCCCGCGACTCGTCCTGAAGAGGTTCATCGTGCCGATGATTTCTCCACGCAGCTTCATGGGCGTCGAGTAGACGGAATGGAATCCTTGCTGGAGTGCCGCGGTCCGGAACTCCGGCCACGCTTCCGATGCGTCGACATCGGCCACCACGACGGCCTTTCCCGTCGTGAAGCAGTCCACGCACGGGCCAGCACCGGCGTTCAATTGCATGATCTCGACGAAATCGGCTCGTTCACTCGTCGAGGCCACGAGTTGGAGCTTGCCTGCTGCGTCGGAGAGCATGAGTCCGCCGGCCTGCGTGTCCAGCACGTCAACGCATTCCTGGACGAGCGTATGAAGGAGATCGACGACGTCGAAATCGGCGGTCAGTGTGTCGGCGAGCCTGACGAACGCCACATTCAGTTTTGTCTCTCTCGACGTATCGCTCATTCGATTGTCCCCACAACCCGTTCCGCTACCACTCTGACATTAGCGTTATTCATTCCTTGAGATCCCGGAAGTCGAGCTGTCGCGTGACCACCTGGTGCGCAACATCGTGCAGCGTCTGTCCGCTCGAATATGCGTGCGCTCGTAAGCGGAAGAAAGCATCCGTAGCATTCGTGTCGAGCTGCACGAGGACCATCCCGGTCGCCTGGTGCACCTCCCGTCGCAGTTCGGGGGCTATCTGCATCTCGGCCGGGATCTCCGCGCCGGCGGACTGGATGGCGTAACGCGCGGCGGGGCCGGCGACCCAACCTGCCAATGAGCGAGCGGTGGCAACGGCACCAGGCTTCAGCGGACCTGGAGTGGACCGATACAGGTCGACCACCCCGATGGTGACGGCGCCCATGGGCAATGGGAATGCGAAAAGCGCCCCGACGCCGATCCTGAGCACCGCGGCACCGAAGATCGGCCACTCCGGATGCTCGCCCTCGGTGACATCCTCGACCAGCGCCGGTTGCCCGGTGTGCATGGCCGTCCAGTGCGGCCCTTCACCCAGATCGAACTGCAGCTCTTCCAGTCGAGCGGCAATAGGGTCGCTGGCGCAGATGGTCGACTGGCGTCCCGTCTCTCCGATGACCGAAATGGAGACGCCCGTCACAGGGAGAAAGTCCACGAACGGCGAGTAGAGGTCCTCGCCGTTGGGGCGGCGCGCTTGGCTGGCGGGTCGAGCCGCACCGGCCCGTGCACTCTTACCCATCATCAGACATCCTCGGACGTGAGCACGAACCCAAAGGGGCGTGCGCAAACTATGAAGCGTCTACATCCCTGAACAGACCTGGTGGCCTGGCCGGAATAACGAGTGGGCGCTTGACATCAGTCGGATTGATGCTGCCCATGCAACATCGTCCCACCGATGGCCTGCGAGCGCGAGTGCTATCTGGGAGATCGGCCAGGATTCGGGCTAGGACACGGGCAGGATGCGGGCGAAGTGATGTGCGACACCCCACACCGGAACGATCTGGACAGGCACGCCCACCTGTGGTGCCTGGATCAGGAGCCCGCCACCGAGGTAGATACCGATGTGCGCATGGTCATCGAAGACGACGAGATCCCCGGGCAGCGCCGCCGACTCGGGGATCGGTTTCGCTACGGCATCCTGAGCGCTGACGAGGTGTGCGAGCGGGATGCCCACCTGTGCATACGCCATCATGACCAGACCGGAGCAATCGATCCCGGAGTGGCTGGAACCGTCGAGCACGTATGGGGTGCCGAGGTAGCTGAGTGCGGTTTCGACGATTGCCTGCCGGGGACCGCCGGATGCCAAGGCGGCGGAAATCGCGGTCGCCGCCGCGTTGCCGTCAACCCCGCCCTCCTTCGCGACGATGCCAGCGAGAGCTTCCGCGAGCACATTGTCCCTCTGCATGGTCGGCATCGTCACGTTGCCAGATACCTGGAGAATCTGCGCCGCGGTGCGGCCATGGCTGTCCGTGATCGCCTGCAGTGATGCCGGAGTGAGCGTGCTCGGTTCGGCGTTGGCCGGGAGGGCGAAGACGAGGCTCATGGCCATTCCGACCGCGGTTGCCGAGGCGGTCATGGCCGTCAAGCGCGTGGATGACGCAGGCGGTTGATTGCGTCGTTTCTTGGCCGTTGCGGGGGTCGCCGCGCTGTGGCGCCCTCCAGAGTGGTGGCGCGTCGAGGAGTGTCGGGCCTTGTCGTGCATCGGTTGAACTTTAGCCGACGAGCTCGCCGGCGGCAAAGCGGCCCCCGTCCTCCTCTCGGAGAGCGGGGGCCGCGGGATGCGACGCGGGCGAGACTATCCGTCGCCGCCCGGGGCGGCGGGGCCCGCAGGAACCTCGTCCGGAGTAAGCACCTTCTTGTCTCCTGGGTACGGCTTGGTGTAGCCGTGGACGCCGTACCAGTCCGCCCGGTTGAGCTTGGCCGGGTCGGCCCGGTCCGGACCTCGCCAGTCCTGCTTGGCCGACCATTGCTCCCACGCCAGGGCCGCGCCCGTGAGCTGGGCGGGGGCTCCGTTCATGGTGTCCAGCGGTACCTGGTTGGGCTTTGCCGTGTACGGGGTGGTGTCCGCCTTGTTGGTGAACGCCGAGTACATCGGCTCGGCCGCGAGATCCATCTGGGTCATCGGCGGGAGGGCGAGGATCTGCTCGATCGTGCGCACGACGTTGAGCTGGGTGTAGTAGTCGCTGACGACTGCACCGCGGCGCGCGTACGGGCTCCAGACCAGCGTGGGGTTACGGTGCCCATCGACGTGGTCGACACCGTTCTGGCTGTCGTCCTCGATCACGAACACGGCAGAGTCCTTGCCGAACGTGCTGTGCGAGATGCCGTCGATGATCCGACCGACGGCCAGGTCATTGTCGGCGACCATGGCCGATGGCGTCGGGTACCCGGCGGAGGTACCGGCCGTGTGGTCGTTCATGACCGTCATGATGTTCAGCTGCGGCAGCGAGTTCGCTTTCTGCGCTGCGCTCAGGTCCTTCAGGAACACATCCGCGCGGTACTGGTCGGGAACCTGAAGCTGGAACCCGGGGAACTGCGGCTGGAGGATCTTGGTCAGCGACGGGACGTCGGTGGACGCGTGGAACGCATCCACCGGAATCGTTGCCGGCTGGCCGGCCTCCTGGGCCTTCGTGTTCTGGTACCACTGCGTCCACGTGTTCTTGTCGGACGCTCCAGCAGAGTTCGTCCAGGCGTTCGTGTACTCACCCCAGTCCTTGGCACTGACACCGTGAGCAGCGGCGTTGTCCCAGAGGAATCCGGTCGAACCGTAGGCGAGAGAGTCGCCACCGTTGTACGGATAGCTCCGTGTGTAGCTGCCGATCGACTGAGTCAGGTACTCGTCGACGTTCGCCTGGGTGAGCCACTGGTGGCCATCCGCGGACATCGTGCCGGAGGAGTACGTGTTGTCCAGGAGCGGTCCCTGCTGAGCCAGGGCGTGGAAGTTCGGGGTCGTTGCTCCTCCGAACTGCGCCAGCGACGGGTCGCCGTTGCCACGAGGGTCATCGCCGAGCACCTGGTCGTATGTACGGTTCTCCTTGACGATCATGAAGACGTGCTTGATCGTCGACGGGTCGCCGTCGCGCACGGGGATGGCGACCGGCTTCTTGTTCCTCGAGCCCGCCGTCTGCTGTTGTGCCTTCCACGCGGTCCATTGGTTGTTCTGCCAGACCTGCTTGGTGTAGTTCGGCATGTCGGCCGGCTTCGGCATCGGCACCGTGTTGACCAGGCCGACGTCGGAGTAGACCGTGTGCCCGGCGACCGGAACGGTTCCAGCACCCTCGGATTGCGTCGTCGTACTTCCGAGCGAGCCGACACCCTTCTGTGAGGCCACGACGACCTGGCCGAGGGCCTTGTCGACCTGCACTGTGCCCGGGTACCACCCGGTGGGAAAGAGGCCCTGGAAACCGGCGGGCGTCTTGGGATCCTTGTAGTCGTAGATCGCCACGGCGTTTGCGGAACCGAGGCTGACCGCAAGGTGCGTCGCATCCAGCATCGCCAGCGAGTTCGGCGAGCTGCCGATCGGAGCTCCGGGCAGTGGATTGACGTTGATGGTCTGCGCGACCGTGCCCGCAGCGGTGTCGAGTACCGAGACCGTGTCCGAGTTGGAGTTCGCAACGAACACATCGGAGCCCTGTGCCATAAGCGCCGAAGGCGCGAGGCCAACGTTGTAGGTGCGCACGAGGGTGCCGGTTGCGGGGTCGACCTCCGAGACGGTACCCGTCGACGCCGATCCGTTGTCGGTGTTCGTGACGATGTCCGTCCCGTACGACTTGTTGGTCTTGTCGCCCGCCTGCGCAGTGCGGCCGCCCTGGTTGGCCACGAAGGCGTGGCTTCCGGCGACGACCACGTCACGCGGCGCATTGCCGATCGGGACCTGGCGAACGAGCGCGCCGGTCGCTGCATCGAGTACCGCGAGCATGTTTGTTCCGTTGAGGGTCACCAGAATCTGCTGGCCACCGGGTGCGAAGGCGAGCCCGGCAGGGATCGGCTTCCTGCCCGTCGCGCCCGGCAACGCGATGACCGCTGGGTTCGACAGGGTTCCGTCGGCAGCGACCGTGAATCGCAATAGGTTGCCGACCTGCCCGGCCCAGAGGGTCTGGCCGTCGGGGGAGTACAGCAGGCCTCCGTAGGAGACGTTGCCGCTGCCCGTGCCGCCTGGGGGGGAATACTGCTGCAGCACTTTGTGTCCGACGAGGTCGGTTACCGTGAACAGTCCTTTGCCGTCCCAGGTCTCGTTGACCGCAGTCTGGCCGTTCGGCGCCACGGCGAGCGACAGCGGACGACCGCTTTGCTCCACGCTCGCTCCTGCCGGCGTCACCAGCTGGTTGGTTGCGGTCAGTGCAGAGCCGTCGGCTTGCCGCCCGATCAGGCGTTGGCCCCATCCGCTGTCGACAGCCGCGTACGCCGCGCCGCCAGCCATGACGAGCGCAAGAACAGCGGCCGGGATGACCACTGACTTCCGCAATCGTTTCTTGCTCATGGTTCGTGTCTCCTATCGATTTCTCGACGGCATTCGCCACCGAGCCCGACGTTTCGGATGCTGGCGATCCCATTTCTATGGAGCCGCTATGTCCGAAACGCTCGGACGGGTCAACTGTGGAGGCCAAACACGAACCCCCCGTTAGGGGGATGTGAACGTCACCTGAACGGGGGGTTTTGATGGGCGCACCCGATTGGGGACCGGATGGGGGACACGGCGGGGGACAACGAAACGGGGCATGGAGAGTGTGCGGACCGATCGGTCCGGATTACTCGCCATGCCCCGTCTGGTGCCCTCGCGGATTCGGGTTCCGTGACGGCGCCGTGACGATGTGTGGAGAAATCACACCGCCGGGGTTGCCTTGCTAGGTGACGCTCTCTTGGCTGACTACCAGTTGAGGATGGTGACGAGTAGTCAACGACGACTAGTTGTAGATGACGACGGCCGTCCCGCTGACATCCTTCGCACTTACGAGCGGGGTCGGGGTTCCGACGAGTGTGAGCGTCGTGGCGGAGCCCGCAGCCGCGATGCCCGTCCACTCACCGAGCTTCGCATTGCTCGCGCCGCTGAGCGTGACCTTCACGTTTTCGCCGGCGCAGGCCGCGTCGACAGCGCCAAGCGCGACGTTCGTCACGGTGTAGCCGCCCAACGTTGCGTCGTAGCCGGTGTTAACGCTGACGGTGATCGGCGTGAGCGTGGGCGGCGTGCCGGTCGTCGATGTCTGGCATGCCGCGACAACGCTCGACGACGCGCCAACCGATCCGCCCGTGAGGTTGAGGCTCGCGGCGCTCGAGATCGTCAGACCGACGATTCCAGCAACGCCAAGCGCGACGGCGGCAAATTTCAGGGTCGTGGATTTACGTACTTTTGGCATGGCTATATTCCAATTCGGGTAAGTCTGCGATGTGGCCCAGCCACTGAGATCGGGGTGTCTCGGCGTTACGTTTTGGGGGCCGTGTGGCAACTCTGCGAGCCTAGCGAGAATCAGCTTTCTTGTGGGGTAAATAGCGGACACGGTATGTACCCCAATAGGAGTGACATTCTGTGGGCCAAATTGGGGACCAATCCTGTACCCCGACGGGGTACTTTGCGCCGAATCGTGCCAAGCTTGGAGAACGACGGTTCTGCCTTGCGAGGTGAGAGTTGAGTAGGTCAAAGGCGCACAAGGATGGTGGCTGGCAGGCGCGGGTCGAGCTGGCATCGGACGATCCAGCGGAGGTGGCTGCGAGCGCGGTCTCGTCCGCGGGGCGCGATCCGGTAATGGATCTCGCGAGGGTCATTTGCCTCGCGCTGGTGGTCTCAGGTCACCTCCTCATGCTTGGTGCATTCGTCTCGGGGCATAACGCCCTCGTCATCGAGCGCACGCTGCTGCTCCAGCCATGGTTCACGCCCGTCACCTGGATCGCCCAGGTCATGCCCCTCTTCTTCGTGGTCGGTGGGTTTGCGGGCGCCCGTTCGTGGCGGCGGACCGAGGCACGTGGAGGGAGTCCCGCGGAGTTCATCCTGGGTCGTGTCCAGCGCCTCGCGCGACCGGCCGTTCCGTTGCTCGCCGCGCTGGCTGTGGCAATCCTCGTCATGCAGCTTTCCGGGCTCGCGCCGACCGCCGTCGCGCAGATCGCATCTGGGGTGGCCTCGCCGCTCTGGTTCCTCGCCGCTTACACGTTCAGTCAGGCATATCTACCCGGGATGGCCGCCTTGCATGCAATCGCCCCGATTCGCACGCTGGCGGGTCTCGCCGTCGCAGCGATTGCACTCGACGTTCTCCGCTACTCGACGGGGATTGTCGCGCTCGGGCTGTTCAACATGATTTTCGTGTGGCTGTTCATCCAGCAACTGGGGATCTGGGCGGAGGGCGGCTGGTTCGCGGCACGGTCGAGGCTGAACCTGGTGATTCTTGCGATTGCGAGTTACGTAACCCTCGGTGTGATCACCACGCTCGGACCGTATCCGGCCAATATGCTCGATAACCTCAACCCGCCCACCGTCGCCCTCGCCGTCCTTGCGATGGCGCAGTTCGCGATCCTGACCCTCTTGCATCCGCTCCTCAAGCGCGCCATGGACAACCGGACTGTTCAGCTGGTCGTCGCGGGGGTCAGCAGCCGCCTGATGACCGTGTATCTCTGGCACCTGCCCGTGCTTGCACTCATCGTCGGCGTGCTGCTGCTCACGCCGTTGCCGATGCCGGCGCCGGGGAGTGCGGCCTGGTGGGCGACGCGGCCCCTCATCCTCTTGGCAGCGATCCTCGCGCTCGTTGGCATCTCGCGTGTGCTCGGTCGGTTCGAGCAGCCGGCCACGTCTCGCCCGAGCCAGCGGATACCCGTGAGCGATTTCATCACCAGCGCATCGACCGCGCTTGTCATCATCCCGCCGTTCATCGTCGTGGCGTTTGGCCTCAACCTTGGCATCGCCCTGGCCGGTGCACTCCTGCTGTGCGCGGCGGTGCTCCTGCCGCGGGGAACACTGCTAGTCCGTCCACTGGCCAAGCGTGAATTGGTGCACATTGATGAGCAACACGACACAGCCGAGGGCCAGCGCGACCCAGAAGATCCATTTTCGTCTCGGTGACACGAGCGTCGTCGCGACGAGGATCACGAGGGGAAAGAGAACGATGCTGTCCCGCGCGAGCGACATGTACGTGGTGCTCGTCATCATCGATAGCGCCGTCAGCCCAACCATGATCGCCTCCGCCCAGAGTTTCCGTCGGGCCATGATCACGGTTGCGGTGACCAGGAGAACCGCAAAGACGATATCCAGCGCCGCCTGAAGTCGCCACGCCGGGACCGGATCGTAAAGGACCTGCCCGATTGTGCGCAGGAGCGTGTCCCACGGCCAGTTGAGCGCGCGGTGCCATCCGATGCTCTGGGCATGAGTCCACGCGGACGGGTCGCCCGTCATGATGAACAGATAGACAAAGTAGCCGAGGACCCCGGAGAGCCCGATGCCGACGAGTCCGACCGTGCGAGCGAGGAAAGGCTTGCCCTGCTTGCGCTGGACGCCGATGAAGAGCACTGCGAGTGCGGCGACCAGGAAGAGGCCGTTGATGCGGGTCAGCCCGGCCAGCGCCGCCAGGATCCCGGATGCGAGCCAGTGGCCTCGTGTCGCGGCGAGCCACGCCCCGATCGCGAACACCACGAAGAGCGCCTCGGAATACGACGCCACCAGAAACAGCGAGTATGGCCCCGCCAGGAAGAGCGCAGTGGCGCCGGCAGCGACCTTGACGCCATACCGGTCCTCGACCAGACGCCACAAGAGTGCGGCGGCCACGGCAGACGCAACTGCCGAGACGAGCCACAGGGCTATATCGATCCGCGTCGTGGTCAGGTGCGGTCCCCAGATCAGCGCCGCAAACCCTCTCGCAGCCAGCGGATACCCGGGAAAGAAGGCTTCCCACCTCACTGGCGTACCGCTCGCGAAGTACCCGGTCCTCGCGATGCCTTCGAAGTAGTTGCTGTCCCAGTGGAAGAAGAGCGTGTAGAACCAGTTCGGTTGGGCGAAGTAGGTGCTGCCCGCTGGCTGGAGCGCGTGGACGATCAAGGCCCAACCGACGACCACCGCTCGGACCACGATCCAGATCGAGAGGGCGCCGAGAACCGGCCTGCGCCACGCACTCAGAGCCGCCGGAAGGTGCAAGCTGATTGACCGGGAGTTGGCGCTTTGGGATGTCACGATCGTGAGCCTACGAACCGCTGCCTGACAGCCAGCTTCGTGCGCGCTGAGACGCGCGAGGCGCCTCTCAGACTTCGATGGGCGTGATCGGGCCAGTTGGCGCGGGTTGCGAACGCCCGCGCGACTCGGACGGATTTCTGAGCGACCGCGAAGCTTTACCGAATCGATACCCAAATGCGAATATACCGGGGCGGACAGTCCTGTATGACGTCGACGAACTTATCGTTCGTAACGGATGAAGCGGTACTCGAGGCCGGATCGGGATGTGTGCCAGCCGGCCTCAGGGTCGCGCGCGACCTGGTTCCAGGTGTCGTCGATCCGGGGTGCAAACGTGTCGCCCTCGACCTGGGTTCGGATCTCGGTGACTTCGAGGCGGCCCGACCGCTCGATCGCCCTCTCGTAGATCTGCGCGCCCCCGATGATCCAGACCATGCGGTCGCCTGCGAGCTCGATCGCGTCGTTGATCGACGTCGCGGTGAGCGCTCCATCTGCTCTCCACGCGGGTTGTCGCGTGATGACGATGTTCGTGCGGTCGGGAAGAGGACGAAAGCGCTCCGGCAGGGAATCCCAGGTCCTTCGGCCCATCACGACAGCGCCGCCCCGGGTCAACTGCGCGAAGTGTGCGGAGTCTTCGGGCAGGCGCCATGGCATGGTCCCTGCGTTACCGATGACACCGCCCGAAGCTTCGGCCCAGATGAGTGCGATCGCCTGCGCGGTCACACCGCGACCGCACCGCGGATCGCGGGGTGGTACTGGTAGTTCTCGACCACGAGATCGTCGAATTCATAGTCGAAGATGCTGTCGCGCCTGGTCGTGATCCGAAGCGTCGGCGACGGGTACGGGTCTCGCGCAAGTTGCTCGGTTACCTGCTCGACGTGGTTGTCGTAGATGTGGCAATCGCCGCCGGTCCAGACGAACTCACCGGGTTCGAGGCCAACCTGGTCGGCTACGAGCAGCGTGAGCAGCGCGTAGCTCGCGATGTTGAACGGAACTCCCAGGAACAGGTCGGCACTGCGCTGGTAGAGCTGGCAGGAGAGCTTGCCATCCGCCACATAGAACTGGAACAGTGCATGGCACGGCGCAAGCGCCATCTCTGGAATCTCCGCCACATTCCATGCCGACACGATCATTCGACGCGAATCAGGATTGGTGCGGAGTGTGTCGATCACCTGCGAAATCTGGTCGATGTGCTCGCCACCCGGGGTGGGCCAGGAACGCCACTGAACTCCGTAGACGGGACCCAACTCGCCTGAGGCATCCGCCCATTCATCCCAGATCGTGACGCCGTGCTCGCGAAGCCAGCTGACGTTGCTCTCGCCGCGCAGGAACCAGAGCAGCTCGTACGCGATGGACTTGAAATGCACCCGCTTGGTCGTGATGAGCGGGAATCCCGCCGCTAGATCGAAGCGAAGCTGGCGGCCGAACACGCTGCGCGTGCCCGTGCCGGTGCGGTCGGTCTTGGCGCTCCCGTTCTGCAGTGTGTCCCGCAGAAGGTCTTCGTACGGAGTGGGGATCGTGTCAGTCATCGAATCGATGGTACGACGTGTCGGTGACAGTCGGTGGAGGAACGCAGGATGGTGGCCAGAATTCTCCTCTGAGCGGTGAGAATTCCTCTCGTTGTTTCAGAGCTTTCCTCATCATGCGTGGTTAGGCTTTTGTCATGGGGCGTGAAGATGGCAAAGATGCCGTCCCCGTTGTAAACGAGCCGGGCCGGCGACGAGCGACATTTATGCCGCCCGTGCGCAGGATCGCGGAAGACTCGAAGCCCCACTTGGACTCGCCAGCGCAGCCGGAGACGATCGACGACAACGATCACTCGACCGCCGACGCGCCGGATGCGACATCCGCCTCGCCCGGCGGCGTTGATGACGAGGAGCTGGCGCGTGCGCTGGAACGGCAGGTATCCCAGGTCGCAAGTCGGCCGGCTCTCAACGGAAACGGTCACGTCTCGGACATGGGAGCGACTACCGGTGGAATACCGCTGAGTGTCGATTCCGTCCCGATCCCGATCGTGGAGGAGGCGCAGACCGGGTCACACGTTATCCCCGTCGAAGGCTTCGACACCGACGTCGTGGACGATGCCGACGATGTGCTCATTCCGCAGGTGGCCGCGGCGGCGGTCATACTCGGTCCGATTCCGAGTCCGCGCGTCGGCGAGCACGAGGATGTGCTCTTCGACGCTGTCCCGTTTCGCACGTCCGCTCTGAGCGTCGAGCGGGCGGCGCTGGATCCCACCCCGGTCGATTCCCGAGTTGGACATGCCACGCGGATGTTCTGGCTGTGGTTCGCGACAACATCGTCGCTCGTGAGTCTCGGTGTCGGGGCCTCGCTGTTCTCGATCGGGCTGAGCCTGCGCCAGATGATCGTGGCAACGCTCGTCGGGGTCGCTCTCTCGTTCCTTCCGCTGGGCCTCGGCACGCTGGCGGGAAAGTGGAGCGGCCTACCGACCGTAGTCCTCTCGCGCGCGACATTCGGGGTCGTCGGTAACGTTGTACCGGCTGCACTCGCGCTGCTCACACGCCTGTTCTGGGGCGCCGTACTCGTGTGGCTCGTCGGGTCGACCGTTGGCGGAATCGCCCGCGTCGCCGGTTGGCAGGCTGGAGCCGCGTTCACGGCCGCGATCGGCGTCATCGTCGCGAGCGTGCTCGCGACGGCGATCGCATACTTCGGATACTTCCTGGTCGCGCGCATCCAACTGGTGCTGACGATCGCGTCAGCTGTGGTCGTCGTCGCGATGATCGTGCTGACCTGGTCCGCCGTCGACTTCGCGGCAGCGCTCGCACGGCCGGATGTGGTCTGGTTGCGGGTGGTGACGGGTTCGGTGCTGGTCTTCAGCTTCCTCGGCCTCGTCTGGGCGAACAGCAGCGGGGATCTCGCGCGCTATCAGCGGCCGGATTCCTCTGGTGCGGCCTCGATGCTCTGGGCAACCTTCGGCGCTGCGCTTCCCCCGTTCCTGCTGATCTCATACGGGGGCCTGCTCGCCGCGTCCAACGAGAAGGTGGCAGCGGCGCTCCTCACCGATCCGATCAGGGTTCTCGAGCACGCACATCTGCCGAGCTGGTACGCGATCCCGCTGCTCCTCATCATCGCGCTGAGCCTCGTCTCGGCGATCGTGCTCAACGTCTACTCGGGTGGATTCGCGCTGCAGGCCATGGGTGCGAAGCTCCCGCGGCAGCTGTCGGCCGGCGTGGTCGGCGTCGCCATCGCGGTCATCGCAGCGGTGTTGCTGGTGTCCGTACCGGACTTCCGCTCTGCGCTCACCGACCTGCCCACGACCCTCGCGGTGCCGGTTGCGGCCTGGGCGGGGATCTTCTGCGGCGAGATGATGGTCCGCGCACGATTCAATGCGGAGTCTCTGGTGCGCCGGGGCGGCGTGTACGAAAACTGGCGCTGGGTCAATCTGGGGGCACTCGTTGTCGCAACGGTGATCGGACTCGGCCTCCTGCGCTCCGACCTGTCCTGGCTGGACTGGGAGGGCTATTTGTATCGGCTTCTGGGGGTCAACCCCGACGGCGATTTCGCCGCATCGGACATCGGGATCCTCGTAGCGCTCGGGCTCGGGCTGGTCGCGCCTCTCACTCTGGGTATCCCGGCGATCCGGCATCAGGAGACGGCCAAGCCGCGGTCTCGGGCCACAGCGCATCGTGCTCGTGTCGCGAGCCAGTAGGCCCGCGTCGCGAAGGGCCTGTGTCCGCGAGCCGGTAGGCCGTGCTGCAAGCCGGTAGGCCCGCGCTGCAAGCCGGTAGGCTCTAAGCGTGCCCCGTACTCTTGCTGACGTTCGCGCCGCAGTGGAGCGTCTCTGGCCCATATCTGGTGCCGAGAATTGGGATGCTCCCGGTCTCCTTTCCGGCGACCCCGCGGCCAAAATCTCGACCATTCTGCTCGCGGTCGATGCGGTCGCAGACACCGTCGACGAGGCCATCGAGACGGGCGCGGATCTCCTGCTCGTGCACCACCCGCTGCTCCTGCGCGGAGTCACGAGCATCGCCGAGGATCGCTACAAGGGAGCCCTGCTCGCGAAGCTCATCCGTGCCGGATGCGCGCTCATCGCGGCGCACACGAACGCCGACGTCGTCGCTGACGGTGTCTCCGCCGTGATCGCGGACCGGCTCGGACTCGTCGATGCCCGCCCCATCGTTGCGGGGACCGACCCGGCGATCGGAATCGGACGCACTGGAACGCTCGCCGAGGCGACGACCCTTGGTCGGCTCGCGAGGCGTGTGGCCGCGATCCTGCCGCCCACTGCGTCCGGAGTGCGCGTCGCCGGCGAATTCGACCAGCCCGTTTCCACCGTCTCGCTGTGTGGGGGCGCGGGCGACTCGCTGTTGGGTGAGCCGGCCGTGGCGGCATCCGATGTCTTCATCACCGCCGATCTGCGACACCACCCCGCCTCGGAGGCGCGCGAGCAGGCGCGGATCGGGGGAGGTCCGGCGCTCATCGACGTCTCGCACTGGGCGAGCGAGTGGCTGTGGCTCGAGACCGCCGCCCGCCAGCTTGCGGATGCGCTGCCCGGGCTGACGATCACCGTGAGCGAGCTGCGCACCGATCCGTGGGATTTCGCGGTCGTGCAGTAGAGCCCGCACAGTAATCGGCGCAGCAAGCGCCCCAACAGCAACCGATACAGAAGGTCAGGAAACGTGAAAGCCAGCCCGGCGGAACAGAAGGAGCTGCTGCGACTGCAGGCGGCAGACACGCGCCTGCAGCAACTCGCGCACACCGCGAAGAACCTGCCCCAGCACGCGGAGCTCGCGGCACTCGCGCCCCAGGTTGACGCGGTTCGCCAGCGGTTCGCTGCGCGCGGCGGCGAACTCGAGGACGCTCGCACCGAGCTCAAGCGCATCGAGTCGGATGTCGAAATCGTCGAGGCACGCATCACGCGTGACACCGGACGCGTCGAGCACAGTGCGTCGGTCAAGGATGTCAACGCGCTCGAGTCGGAGCTGGCGTCGCTGCGGAAGCGTCGCTCAGACCTCGAGGAGATCGAGCTTGGCATCATGGAGCGCATCGAGGTGCTCGAGACCGATGCCGCCGACATCGACGAGGAGCGAGCGGTTCTGGCCGGGCAGCAGGAAGCACTCGAGGCAGCGCGCGCTACGGAGCAGGCGACGATCGATGCCCAGCTGAAGGCGCTCAGCGCGGACCGCGCCACGATCGCCGGCACCATCCCGGATGAGCTCCTCGCCCTGTACGAGAAGCAGCGCGTGCGTTACGGCACCGGCGCGGCGCTCCTCGTGCGCGGCGTATCCATGGGCAGCAACGTGAAGCTCACCGAGTCCGATCTTGACGACATCCGTCGTGCTGCTCCGGATGATGTCGTGCTCTGCCCGGACAGCGGCGCCATCCTCATCCGCAATGAGGAGTCCGGCCTGTAGTTCCGGGCTCGGGTCCGGCCTGTAGGCTGAACGGCGAATGGGTCGGCAAGACGGTCGCGTCATCCGGTTCGTGCTTCTCGAAGTGCGGGCGGATGCCGAGGAACGTCCGGGCTCCAGAGAGCAGGGCGGTGGGTAACACCCACCCGGGGCAACCCGCGAGATAGTGCCACAGAAAGTAGACCGCCGCTGGTTTCGGCCAGCGGTAAGGGTGAAACGGTGGTGTAAGAGACCACCAGAGGCCAGGGTGACCTGGTCGGCTCGGTAAACCTCGCCCGGAGCAAGGTCAGACAGGGAACGTTGAGGCTGCTCGCTGAGTTCCCGGGTAGACCGCTAGAGGGCTGCGGCAACGTAGTCCCGAGATAGATGGCCGTCCACGGTGCTTCGGCACCCGGACAGAACCCGGCGTAGCAGCCGGCCCATTCGCCCCTCTT
>JAVECW010000011.1 GCA_030841285.1 Microbacteriaceae bacterium | reverse complement strand
AAGGTAGCGACGGACGGCGAGGTCGTCGAGGGCAACTCCGCAATCGACGCGAGCGTGCTCACCGGCGAGTCCGTGCCGGTCGAGGTCGGGCCAGGCGCGAAAGTGGTCGGGGCGACGCTGAACTCGGGCGGCCGGCTGGTCGTGCGTGCGACGCGCGTCGGCGCGGATACCGAGCTCGCGCAACTCGGGCGTCTCGTCGAGCAGGCGCAGACCGGTAAGGCCGAAGTGCAGCGGCTGGCCGACAGGGTTTCCGCGATCTTCGTCCCCGTCGTCATCGGCCTCGCGCTCGCGACCCTCGCCGGATGGCTGCTCATCGGCGCTGGCCCCGCCGTCGCATTCACGGCAGCCGTCGCAACGCTCATCATCGCCTGCCCGTGCGCGCTCGGCCTCGCGACGCCGACCGCACTGCTCGTCGGAACCGGTCGGGGAGCGCAGCTGGGAATCCTGATCAAGGGGCCGCAGGTTCTTGAAGCCACGCGACGCGTCGACACGATCGTCCTCGACAAGACCGGAACCGTGACGACCGGGCGGATGACACTCGCAGGCGTTCGCGCGGACGAGGGAACCGAAGCCCGGGATCTCCTCAGGCTTGCCGGCTCCGCCGAAGCGGGCTCCGAGCATCCGATTGCTGCGGCGATCGTGGCAGGCGCGACCGCGCAGGTCGGCCCTCTCCCGGCGGCGGCATCATTCGCCTCCGAGCAGGGGCTTGGTGTCCAGGCCGTCGTCGACGGCCACCTCGTGCTCGTCGGTCGCCCGAGTTGGCTCGCCGGTCAATGGAGCGTTCAACTGACGTCAGAGCTCGCTCGTGCGCATGCCGAGTTCGAGGAGCTGGGGCAGACAGCGATCGCCGTGGCTTGGGACGGCCAGGCGCGTGGAGTGCTCGCGGTCTCCGATGCGATCAAGCCGACGAGTGCCACCGCTGTCGCGCGCTTCCGCGCCCTCGGGCTTCGCCCCGTGCTGCTCACCGGTGACAACGAACGTGTCGCGCGTGCCGTGGCCGCCGACGTGGGGATCACGGAGATCTTCGCCGGCGTTCTCCCCGCCGAGAAGGCGGAGATCGTCGCCGCGATGCAAGGCGAGGGAGGCGTCGTCGCGATGGTCGGAGACGGCGTGAACGACGCGGTCGCGCTCGCGACAGCAGACCTCGGTATCGCGATGGGAACGGGCACGGATGTCGCCATCGAGGCGAGCGACCTGACCCTGGTCAGGAGCAACCTCATCGCGGCGGCCGACGCGATCCGACTCGCACGGCGCACTCTCGCGACCATCAAGGCCAACCTGTTCTGGGCTTTCGCATACAACATCGCTGCGATCCCGCTCGCGATGCTCGGGTTCCTCAATCCGTTGATCGCCGGTGCCGCGATGGCGCTGTCGTCGATCTTCGTGGTCGGCAACAGCCTGAGGCTCCGGAGCTTCCACGGCCTGGAGTAGTTCGGCAGTGACAGACGCGGACCAGTAGGGAATAGTGGTCGCATCGGCAAACACAGAATCGCGAGTGAGCACGTCACTCCTCCTGCAGCTCGACACGAAAGGTCTGAGCCCGTTCCGGCGACTTCGTACAGGATGCCCCCGCTCCGAGTTGTTGCACCCGCCGCGAGGGTGAATCCCCGGCGTCGGCCGAAGCTCGCGCCGCTCGCTGCCCTGGGCTTTGCATTGATGCTCTTCGTCACGTACGCGCTTCCCGCGTATGCGCTGCTGCCCGGCGAGGTCGCCGGCGCGACAACGCGAGCGGCAATTGCGGATCCACAGAGCCTCTCGGTCGCCTCAGGCGACTCGGCGCCCATCCCACGGGACAACGTCACGATCATCGACCCGCCGAAGCCGACGCGGGCACCGAGCGTCTACGCGGCGACCGCTCGAACCTTCGTCAACAATCCGAATTCGCCGATCCAGTGGCCGTTCGTGCACGGCGTTCCGCTGCGAGACGGCTTCGGCTACCGCATCGCCCCTTGTGCAGGATGCACGGCGTATCACCAGGGCCTCGACATGGATCCGGGAGCAGGCGCGCCGATCCAGGCGATCGCTGATGGGGTCGTGCGCGAGGTCGGGAACCCCTCCGGCACCTTTGGCGTCTACGCGATCATCGATCACACCATCGACGGCCAGCGCGTCAGCAGCGTCTACGCCCACATGGAATCCGGCTCGCTCGCCCTCGCGGTCGGCCAACCGGTCACCGTAGGCCAGGCCGTTGGTCGAGTTGGAAGCACGGGCGCGAGCACGGGCGCGCACCTCCACCTGGAAATCCACCTCGCGGGCACACCAGTCGACCCCTATGCCTGGCTGGTAGCGCACGTGCAGCTCTGACCTGGGCTGGGTGCCACACGCGACCCGGACCGGATTCGGCCGGTCAGCTCACGTGCACGGCGGGCCGGCGCTTGACGTCCTTCTCCGCCTCGCGCAGCACCTCGCGCGTCACGGGGGCGACCTCGCCGCCGCCCGTGATCAGGAAGCGGAACATGTTCGAGATCGGGTTGCCTTCCGTCCACTCGAAATAGATGGTCGGTACGACGCCTGTGATGTCCCGGATCTCGAGGAGCACGGCCGCAATCGTGTTCGGGATGTTCCCGCTGCACACGGTGAGCACGCGATAGCCGTGCTTGATCTCCCCGCGCACGAGCAGATCCTCTTCGAAGTCGGACGAGTCCGACGGGTGGACCTCGAGAAAGATCGTGCGTGATCGCTGCGGAATGTGACTGAACCGGCGTTCATCCTTGCTCTTCGCATGATATTCCTCGTCGGTGTCGACATCCGGTTCGTGCGAGATGATGCGGATCTCGCCTTCCTCGGCGTCCTCGAGCACGAAGTCGAGTGCCTCGATATCGAGCGTGACGGATGTCGCGCGCAGCTGGAACGAGCGGCCGATCCGCGAGACGATCGAGATGACGAGGATCGCGATGATGAAGAGGCTCGCGATCCGGAGGCCGTCTGGCCGCTCGACCATGTTGACCACCGTCGTGTACACGAACACCGCGGCGATGACCGCGAACCCGACGGTGCGCTTGCGCTGCTTCTTGCGCAGGGCAGAGAGCGTAACCGCTACGGATGCCGACGTGATCAGCACCAGAACGCCCGTCGCGTACGCGCCACCCTGGGCATCGACGTTCGCCTGGAAGACGACGGTGATCAGGAAGGCGATCGCGGTGAAGACGATCACGAGCGGTCGGACCGCTCGCGACCACTGCGGTGCCATGCCGTAGCGCGGCAGGTAGCGCGGGACCAGGTTGAGCAGCCCGGCCATCGCGGATGCACCCGCGAACCAGAGGATGCAGATCGTGCTGATGTCGTAGAGGGTGCCGAACCCGTTGCCCAGGTACTGGTGCGCCAGGTAGGCCAGTGCGCGCCCGTTGGCCGGGCCGCCGACCTTGAAGTCCTGCTGCGGGATCAGCAGCGTCGTCACGAAGCTCGACGTAATGAGGAAGGCGCTCATGATGAGCGCGGCCGTCGTGAGGAGCCGCCCCGCGCCGCGGATGCGCCCCTTCGGGTAGTCGGGCGAGTCATCGGGGCTGCCCTTGATCTGCGGCATCACCGCGACCCCGGTCTCGAATCCGGAGAGGCCCAGCGCAAGCCGGGGGAAGACCAGCAGGGCAAATCCGACCATGATGAGCGGATTCCCGTTCTGTGCGTTGAGCGCTGACCACCAATCGGTAATGACGACGGCGTGGTCGGCGACATGAACGATCGCCACGGCGATCACGATCAGGTTGAGGACGAGGTAGATGCCGACGAGGACGACCGCGATGCCAATGGCCTCGCGGAAGCCACGGAGAAAGACGAGGCCGAGGAGGGCGACGAGGACAAGCGTGATCCCGACCTGGTTGCCGTGGAACCACGCTGGTGCGAACGGATTCTCGATGGCGTGCGCGGAGGCATCCGCCGCCGAGAGCGTGATCGTGATCATGAAATCGGTTGCCGCGAACCCCAGGAGTACGAGGACGAAAAGCTTGCCCGTCCACCAGGGCAGCAGGCGCTCGAGCATGGCGATCGAGCCGGATCCCTTGAAGCTCTCGCGAGCGATGCGGCGATAGACAGGCAGCGCGCCTGCGAGAGTCAGGACGACGAGCACGATGGTCGCGAGGGGCGATAGCAGGCCGGCCGCCAAGGCAGCGATCGCCGGCTGGTAGCCGAGGGTCGAGAAGTAGTCGACGCCCGTGAGGCACATGACCTGCCACCAGGTGTGAGTTCGCTCAACATTCCTGCCGTGCGGTCCCTGGTGCGCGCCCTTCTCGTCGACGAGGCCAGTCAGGAACCAGCGTCGGACGGGATTGATCGGACGGGCAGGAGCCTCATGGGCCTGGCCAGGCTTTGGCACAGACTCCGTGGACGAGGTGGACATTGGTTCCTTCGGGGCCGGGCGGGAATAAAACGTCGCAGAAATGAAAACGACGTATCAGGCTACCGCGCACGCGGAGGGTGCGCGATGCTGCCCGGCGTGGCTACCACGCGGACGGCTTGTAGTCCTTGAGGAAGACGCCGTGGACGTCGTCGCCAGCCTCCCCGCGCACGATCGGGTCGTACACGCGGGCTGCTCCGTCGACGAGGTCGAGCGGGGCGTGGAAGCCTTCCTCGGCCAGGCGCACCTTGGTGAAATGGGGTCGTTCGTCGGTGATCCACCCGGTGTCGACGCTCGTCATGAGGATGCCATCGCTCTCGAACATCTCGCGCGCGCTCGTGCGCGTGAGCATGTTGAGAGCCGCCTTGGCCATGTTGGTGTGCGGATGCCCCGGGCCCTTGTAGCGACGACCGAAGACGCCTTCCATGGCCGAGACATTGACGATGTAGGTATGGCGAGCGTCGGATGCGGCCATCGACGGACGCAGGCGGCTGATCAGCAGGAACGGAGCCGTCGTGTTGCAGAGCTGCACCTCGAGCATCTCGAGCGGGTCGACATCCTCGACATTCTGGGTCCAGCTGTTCATGTGGTGCAGGTCGGGAACGAGGCCGCCCGCGTCGATGGCGGTACCATCCGCATGCTTCGCGAGGGAGGACGAGCCGGGCGCCATCGCGAGGTTTGCCAGTTCGTCCGCTGTGAGCACGGGCTTCGAGAGCTCGGCGATCGTGCCGGCGAGCGAGGCGGCCGAAAGCAGCGGATGACTCGCGACCGAGGCCTCGAGCGCCTGGGGGTGAGGGTCGTTGGTGTGACCGAAGGTCTCCATCTCGGGGAGCGGGCCGTCCGGAAGGGGCTGGGATTCGGCATCCTCGAGCAGGGAGTACGAACCGGCGGAGCGGCGCACGGTCTGGGCGGCGTTGTTGATGAGGATGTCGAGGGTGCCCTGTTCGGCGACGGAGTCCGCAAGCGCGATGACCTGGGCGGGGTCGCGCAGGTCGATGCCGACGACGCGGAGCCGGTGCAGCCACTCAGCGGAATCCGGCAGCGAGGAGAAGCGCCGCACGGCGTCGCGGGGGAAGCGCGTCGTGATGGTCGTGTGCGCGCCGTCGCGCAGCAGGCGGAGTGCGATGTGCATGCCGATCTTCGCCCGGCCGCCCGTGAGCAGGGCACGCTTGCCCGTAAGGTCGGTGCGCGCGTCGCGCTTTGCGTGATTGAACGCGGCGCACTCCGGACAGAGCTGGTGATAGAACGAATCGACCTGCGTGTAGTGCTGCTTGCAGATGTAGCAGGCGCGCGACTTGAGGAGCGTTCCCGCGGTCGGGGCGCTCGTCGTGATCGAGAGCTGCACACCGCGCGTTTCGTCGTCGATACGGTCGGGCGCGCCCGTCGCCGTCGCCGCAACGACAGCGCGATCGGCGTCGGCGACGGCCGCGCGGAGCTCGAGGCGCCTGGCCTTCTTGACGGCCTTGAACATGTGGGCGGTCGCACGCCGGACCGTTATGTAGTCGGCATGGTCCTCGTCGAGCTCGTCGAGCGAGGCGAGCACGCGCAGCGTCGTCGCGAGGTCGGCGGGATCGATGCTTGTGGGGCTGGCGGGTTCGATGCCTGCGGGGTCGTGCGGGGGTGGAGTCGAGAGCGGCACCGGAGCAGTCTAAGCCTGCAAGATCCTCACCGTGTCGAAGTGCGGGAGTGAGCTGGTCGTGCGGCCGAGATCAGGCGGCTGTCTGGCGGGCCACTTCTCGAATCCGGCTCACCCTGGTCGGCCGGGTGTGCAGCTTCGCCACGCACGCCGGCATGGCCGACACCGCGTGGTGCTCGCGGATGCGGTATGCGCTCGGCGTCTCGCCAACGAGCTCGGTGAATCGTGAACTGAATGAGCCGAGCGAGGTACAGCCGACCGCCATGCACGCGTCGGTCACGCTCATTCCCGCGCGGAGCAGTGCCATCGCCCGCTCGATCCTGCGGGTCACGAGGTAGCCGTATGGCGTCTCGCCATATGCCGCGCGGAACTGCCGGGAGAAGTGCGCAGGCGACATCAGTGCACGGCGGGCCATTGTCGGCACGTCGAGTGGACGCGCGAACTCGCGGTCGATCAGGTCCCGCGCCCTGCGCAGGTGCGCGAGATTAGCGAGCTCCTGGGGAGTCATGGGACGAACGTACCACCCAGCCATGCAAGTGTTAATGCATCATGTCCACCGTTCGCACCTCGCTCGTCGACGCCCTGCCGACATCCGCCACCGGCCATGACGACGCCCTCTATGACGCGGACGCGGTTTACGAATCCTTCGCGGAGTGGGTGACGGAAGGCGGGATCCAGCTCTATCCGGCGCAGGAGGAGGCGATCATCGAGATCGTCTCCGGTGCGAACGTCATCCTGAGCACCCCGACGGGGACGGGGAAGTCGCTCGTCGCGGTCGGTGCGCACTTCGCTGCGCTCGCGCATGGCATCCGTAGTTTCTACACCGCGCCGATCAAGGCGCTCGTCTCCGAGAAGTTCTTCGCTCTCGTCGAGACGTTCGGCGCAGAGAACGTCGGCATGATGACGGGCGATTCGTCGGTCAATGCCGACGCGCCGATCATCTGCTGTACGGCCGAGATCCTCGCCAATCTCGCCTTGCGGCAGGGCGCGGACACCCCGGTCGGACAGGTCGTGATGGACGAGTTCCATTTCTACTCCGATCCGGAGCGCGGGTGGGCGTGGCAGGTTCCGCTGCTTTCGCTGCCCGGCGTGCAGTTCATCCTGATGTCGGCGACCCTCGGCGATGTCACGGAGCTCGCGCGCGACCTGGGCAGGCGCACAGGTCGAGAGACGGCCGTCGTCACGGGCGTGGACCGCCCGGTTCCGTTGCATTACTACTACGCGACGACGCCGGTTCACGAGACGGTCGAGGACCTGCTGTCGACCAACCAGGCGCCCGTGTACATCGTGCACTTCTCGCAACTCGCGGCGCTCGAGCGTGCGCAGGCGCTGTCGAGCGTCAAGGTGGCGAGCCGGGAGCAGCGCGACGAGATCGCCGAGCTCATCGGCGAGTTCCGCTTCACGACGAGTTTCGGCAAGACGCTGTCCAGGCTCATCCGGGCCGGGATCGGCGTGCACCACGCCGGCATGCTTCCCAAGTATCGCCGCCTGGTCGAACAGCTCGCGCAGCGGGGTCTGCTCAGGGTGATCTGCGGCACGGACACGCTCGGTGTCGGCATCAATGTGCCCATCCGCACGGTCCTGCTCACGGCGCTCACGAAATTCGACGGCACGCGGATGCGCCAGCTCAATGCACGCGAGTTCCACCAGATCGCTGGCAGGGCCGGTCGGGCGGGCTTCGACACGGCGGGCACTGTCGTCGTGCAGGCGCCCGAGCACGAGACCGAGAATCTCAAGGCCATCGAGAAGGCCGGGGACGATCCGAAGAAGAAGCGCAAGATCATCCGCAAGAAGGCGCCGGAGGGCTTCGTCTCGTGGGGTGAGCCGTCGTTCCAGAGGCTCGTCGAGGCGGCGCCGGAGACCCTGACGTCGAGCATGCAGGTCACGAGCGCCATGATGATCAACGTCATCGGGCGCGGTGGTGACGCGTACGCGCACATGCACGCACTCATCTTCGACAACCACGAACCATGGAAGCGGCAGCTCGCGCTTGCCAGGAGGGCGCTCGGCATCTACCGCACGTTGCGCACGGCGGGTGTCGTCGAGCAGCACGGCGACTCGATCCGCCTCACCGTCGACCTGCAGCCGAACTTCGCCCTCAACCAGCCGCTGTCGACGTTCGCGCTCGCCGCATTCGACCTGCTCGATCCAGGCAGCGAGGATGCACCGTCGCCGACCTACGCGCTCGACCTGGTCTCGATCGTCGAGGCCACCCTCGACGATCCGCGTCCGGTGCTCTCAGCGCAGCAGTTCGCTGCGCGCGGCGAGGCCGTGGCCGCGATGAAGGCCGAGGGCATCGAGTACGACCAGCGCATGGAGCTGCTCGAGGAGGTGACGTATCCGAAGCCTCTCGACGAACTGCTCACCCAGGCATTCGTGACATACGCCGCGTCGCAGCCCTGGGTCGCGGACTTCGAGTTGAGCCCGAAGTCGGTCGTGCGCGACATGTATGAGCGGGCCATGAGCTTCGGCGAGTTCATCGCCTTCTACAAGCTCGCGCGTTCGGAAGGTGTCGTGCTGCGCTACCTCTCCGACGCGTTCCGGGCGGCGCGGCAGACGATCCCGGCCGAGGCCCGGAGTGAAGACCTGCTCGACCTCATCGAGTGGCTCGGCGAGCTCGTGCGCCAGGTCGACTCGAGCCTGCTCGATGAATGGGAGGAGCTCGCGCACCCCAACGCCGCCCGCCATGAGGCCGAGTCGCACGCGGTACTGCCACCCACTCCGACGAACGTCACGACCAACCGGCGCGCTTTCACGGTCCTCGTGCGCAACGAGCTGTTCCGTCGGGTGCAGCTCGCCGCGCTCGAGCACGTAGACGCACTCGGGGAGCTGGAGGCGGCATCCGGATCAGCGACGTCGTTCACGGCGGACGACTGGGCAGACGCTCTGGACGCGTACTTCGAGGTGCACGATGCGATCGGCACGGGCGCGGATGCCAGGAGCGCGGCGATGATCATGATCGACGACAGCGCGGCCGGGTCAGCCGGGGTGTGGCGCGTGCGCCAGATCCTCGCCGACCCCGCCGGCGACCACGACTGGGGCATCAGCGCCGAGGTCGACCTGGCGGCGTCGGTCGAGCAGGGCGCGGCGATCGTGCGCGTCACGGACGTCAGCCAACTCTGATTGCCGGTGTCCAGCGCCGGCAACTCAGGCTGAGGCGCGCGTCGCGGCTCTGCTGCGGCTGTTTTGGTGGGCTGCCGGCGGTCGGCGGCCATCCAGCCTGAGTTGCCGACGGCGATGCTGCTGATGCTGCGCGCGGCGCCCGATCCGCCTAGTCTCGAGAGGTGAGTGTCGACACGCGGACGGGCAGCGACCTTACGTTCCGTGTGTCCGGCGGCCTGGTCCGCGGGGCGAGGGAATCCGGCGTCGACGTGTGGCGGGGCATCCCGTACTCCGCCCCTCCCGTCGGCGAATTGCGCTTTCGCGCTCCGCGGCAGGTCGTGCCGTGGGAAGGCGTGCGTGACGCCGCCGAATGGGGCAACGTCGCCCCGCAGGCGCACCGGGGGCTGTTTCTGGGCGCCGCGCCAGGGACCCCCATGGGCGAGGACTGCCTCAACCTCAACGTCATTCGCCGGGCCGGTGGCTTCAACGGCGACGGCCCTGCGCCGGTTATGGTCTTCATTCACGGCGGGGCGTACAGCGTGGGTTCGAACCGAACGATTCCGCGCGACGGCGAGACCCTCGCACGCCGAGGCGGGATCGTCTACGTGGGCATCCACTACCGGCTCGGAGCGCTCGGCTACCTCGACTTCACCCGCTATTCGACGCCGGAGCGCCCCTTCGAGAGCAACCTGGGCCTGCGCGACCAGGTGGCCGCACTCGAGTGGGTGCGCGACAACATCCACGTGTTCGGCGGTGACCCCGGCAACGTCACGATCTTCGGCGAGTCAGCCGGCGGCAATGCCGTCACGACGCTGATGGCGACACCCGCCGCTGCGGGCCTCTTCCACCGCGCGATCGCGCAGAGCCCGCCGCCGAATGCGATCTACCTCCCAGAGTTGACAGCGCAGTGGGCGGGCGAGTTTGTCGAATTCCTGAGTGCCGCGGTCGACAACTCGAGCGTCGAGTCGACGACCCCAGAGGATGCCGCTCGCCTGCTCGCGACGGCGGACGTGGCAGATCTCGTCAAGGCGACGACCGAGCTGCAGCTGCGGACGCCAGATGAGCTGCCCGGCACGATCTGCCTGTGCCCCGTGATCGACGGCGACTACCTGCCCGAGCGGCCGCTCGACGCGTTCAAGTACGGCCGAGCGCATCGGGTGCCGCTCATCATCGGAACGAACGACAGGGAGGGATCGCTGTTCTTCGGACGGCTCGATATCCTCGCGTCGTCACCCGCTCGCATCCGCGCGATCTTTGCGAAGACACGAAAGAAGACGCGCAAGGCGATCAAGGCCGAATACCCGGGGCTGCCAGCGCGCAGGGCCGCGGGGGATTTCGCGGGGGACTACTCGTTCTGGTACCCGACGGTGAAGGTGGGGGAGCGGCACGCGCGCTTCGCTCCCGTCTACTTCTACCGCTTCGACATTGCGCCGCGACTCGTGCGCATGCTGGGGTTGGATGCTACGCACGGCATCGAACTCTTCGCGGTCTTCGACCGCATGAACACCTGGTTCGGCCGCGCCATGACCGTCCTTGGCGGGCGCAGGGCGTTCAATGCGGCGGGCAGGCGGATGCGACACCGCTGGCTGGCCTTTGCGGCCACCGGCGATCCGAACGGACCGTTGTCGGAGAGTGCAACGCCACCGCGAACGGTGCCGCGCCCGAAATGGCAGCAATACAGCGAACCCAGCAGGCTAACGCTCATCATCGATCGGCAGGACTACATCGAGTCGGATCCGCGCGGAGCGCGCCGACGTGCCTGGCAGGAGTTCGTGCCGCACGTCTGAAGTCGCGGGACTAGCCGCCGCCTAGGATGGGGCCATGACTCATGGCGAGATCATCGGCACCGTTGCCGGGCTCCGGACAACGTTCGAGGCGGGTACGACCAAGCCTCTGGCTTGGCGCATGCGTCAGCTGCGCGCGCTGCGTGCACTCCTCATCGAGAACGGCGCCGAGATCGAGCACGCGTTGAAGCGTGACCTCGGCAAGAATCCGACCGAGTCACAGCTTGGCGAGATCGGCTTCGTTGTCGGCGAGATCGACTACGCGTTCAAGCGCCTGCGGAAGTGGCTGCGGCCGAGGCCAGTTTCGGTTCCTGGCTCGCTCATGCCGGCGCGGGCATCCGTTGTTCGGGAGCCACTTGGCGTCGTTCTCGTCATCGCACCGTGGAATTATCCGGTGCAGCTCATACTCGCGCCCCTCGTGGGCGCGCTCGCCGGCGGAAATGCGGTCGTTCTCAAGCCGAGCGAGCTCGCGCCGGCGACATCCGCCGCGATCGCAGGTCTTATTCCGAGGTATCTTGACCAGCGCGCGGTCGCGGTCGTCGAAGGCGCTGTCGCGGAGACGACCGAGCTGCTCGCGCAACGCTTCGACCACATCTTCTACACGGGCAACAGCAGGGTCGGCCGCCTCGTCATGTCGGCCTCGGTCAAGAATCTCACGCCCGTCACTCTCGAGCTGGGCGGCAAGTCGCCCGTCTACGTCGACGACAGCGTGGATCTCGCCGTTGCGGCACGGCGCATCGCCTGGGGCAAGTTCATGAACGCGGGGCAGACCTGCGTTGCGCCCGATTACCTCCTCGCGGCCCCCGAGGTCGCGCGCGCACTCGAACCGCTGTTGGTCGCGGCCGTGCGTGAGTTCTACGGAGACAACCCTGAGACGAGTCCCGACTACGGGCGCATCGTCAACGATGCGCAGTTCGCCCGCCTGACCGGGCTGCTCGCCGACGGTCGCACGGTGCTGGGAGGTGCTTCGGATGCATCGACCCGCTACTTCGCGCCGACGATCCTCGCCGACATTCCACGGGAGTCCGGCATCATGCAGCAGGAGGTCTTCGGCCCGATCCTCCCGATCGTGACCGTGTCTGGCGTCGAGGACGCCATCCAATTCATCAGGGAAGGTGACAGGCCGCTCGCGCTTTACGCGTTCACCGAGAAGGATGCCGTGCGTCGCCGCTTCCTGACCGAGACCAGTTCCGGTGCGATCGGCTTCAACGTTCCCGCCGCGCACCTCGCCGTCTCCGGCCTGCCATTCGGCGGGGTGGGCGAGAGCGGGTTCGGTGCGTACCACGGCGAACGCTCGCTCGAGGTTTTCAGTCATGAGAAGGCGGTCTTGAGCAAGCCGCTCACGCCAGACACCCTGCGGCTCATCTACCCGCCGTACACCGAGCGCAAGGATCGTTTTATCCGCGGTCTGCTCAGGAAGCTGAGCTGAGAGGAGGCACGAAGATGTCCCAACGGGTCATCGATGCGTCGGAGAACGTGCAGGATGTGCCGACGCCGTCGGCGGGGTCTGGACCGGTCCGCATCGAGTCGGATTCGCTCGGCAGCCGAGAGATTCCCGCAAACGCATATTGGGGAATCCACACCTCGAGGGCGCTCGAGAACTTCCCGATCGCGAAGCGCCCGATCTCGGTCTACCCGGATCTCATCGTCGCGCTCGCCTGCGTGAAGCAGGCCGCAGCTCGCGCCAATCTCGAAATCGGTGTGCTCGAACCGCACAAGGTCGACCTGGTCGACCGGGCCTGCCAGCTGATCATCGACGGCAAGTTCCACGAGGAGTTCGTGGTGGGCGTCATCCAGGGCGGCGCGGGGACGTCGACGAACATGAACGCCAACGAGGTCATCGCCAACATCGGGCTCGAGCTCGACGGACATGCCAAGGGCGAGTACGAGTTCCTGCACCCGATCGACGACGTCAACCGCAGCCAGAGCACGAACGACACGTACCCGACCGCGGTCAAGATCGCGCTCGCCTTCTCACTCAAGCACCTGCTGGATGAGCTCGGGCTCTTGCGCGACGCGTTCGCGAAGAAGAGTGACGAGTTCCGCCACGTGCTCAAGGTCGGCAGGACGCAGTTGCAGGATGCGGTGCCGATGACGCTCGGCCAGGAGTTCCACGGCTTCGCAACGACCCTCACGGAGGACCACGCCCGTCTGACCGAGACCACCTGGCTCCTCGCCGAGATCAACCTCGGGGCGACCGCGATCGGCACGGGCATCACGGCCGATCCCGGATACGCCGCCGCCGCGTGCCGCCACCTCAACGACATCACCGGCCTCAACCTGGAGACCGCGCCAGATCTTATCGAGTCGACGAGCGACGCGGGCGTCTTCATGTCGTTCAGCGGTGCGCTCAAGCGCAGCGCCATCAAGCTCTCCAAGATCTGTAACGACCTCCGGCTTCTCTCGAGTGGTCCGCAGGCGGGCTTCGGCGAAATCAACCTGCCGCCCATGCAGGCGGGTTCGAGCATCATGCCTGGCAAGGTCAATCCCGTCATTCCCGAGGTCGTCAACCAGGTCGCCTTCTCGGTCGCCGGCGCGGATGTCACAGTCACCATGGCAGCGGAGGGCGGCCAACTCCAACTCAACGCCTTCGAACCCGTCATCGCGCATTCGCTGCTGCAAAGCATCACGTGGATGACGCAGGCCTTCCGTACCCTGAGGGTCAATTGCGTCGACGGCATCACGGCCAACGAGGAGCGGCTGGGCGCGATGGTCGGATCGTCCGTCGGGGTGATCACGGCGCTCATGCCGTACATCGGCTACGCGGCCGCGGCCGCCCTGGCCAAGACCGCGCTCCTGACCGGAGGCAATGTCGCCGACCTCGTCGTCGAGGCCAAGCTGATGGGCCGCGACGAGGTGACGCGCCTGCTCTCGCCGGCGAGGCTCAGCGGGCTCGAGGCGATGACGACGGCCATTCCCGTTATCCCGCTCCCAGTGACGGGCGAGCCGCTGGACACGCACGGCGAGGAGGGCACTCGTCGATGACCCGGCAGTGCGTCAGATGACCCGGCAGTGCGTCGTGAGATAGCCGATCCCGCCGATCGACACCGTCACGGTCGAGTTGTCGCGGAGGAACACGGGTGGGGTGCGCGAATAGCCGGCACCGCCAGGGCTGCCCGTCGAGATCAGGGTTCCCGGCTGGAGCGTTGCGGAGCGAGACAGGTACGAGATGAGCTCGGCGACCGAGCGGACCATGTCACCGGTCGACGAGTCCTGCAGCACCTTGCCGTCGACATTGGTCGTGAGCCAGAGGTCCTGCGGGTCGGCGATCTCGTCCGCCGTCACGACGACGGGACCCGTCGGGGTGAACCCGTCGAACGACTTGCACCTGGACCATTGCGCCTCGGAGAACTGCAGGTCCCGCGCGGTGATGTCGTTGACGACCGTGTAGCCGAAGACGTAGTCGAGTGCGTCCTGCTCGGAGACATCCCGAGCAGGCCGGCCGATGATGACACCAAGCTCCGCCTCGTAGTCGACCTGCGTGGAGATCTCCTCCGACCACGAGGTCGTGGCCTCGTGACCGGCCAGCGAGTTCGGCCAGAGTGAGAAGACGGTTGCGGCCTTCTCCGATCGCAGCTGCAGTTCGGACGCGTGCGCCGCGTAATTCGCCCCAATCGCGATGATCTGCGGCGGGCGCAGAATCGCGGATGCGTGGCGCAAGCCATCGACGGGCGTCAGACTGGTTCGCTGGACGGTCGCGTTGTCGACGACGGCTCGGAGATGCGCGAGCGTGTCGTCGCCCTGCTCAAGCAGCTCCTGCAGGTCGCGGGGGGCGGGGTCCATGATCTCGTCCAGGAAAAGCGCACCATCGCCGAGTACTACAGCCAGTCGCGGATGCCTGTCGCCGTCGGCGCTCAGATGCGAAAGTCTCACCTGCTCAGGCTATACGGGCGTTTGGTGCGCCGCGAACAGGGGGATGCGCGCACGGAGTGGCCCGATAGGTTTGTGCTGTGTCAATAGGCGAGAAAGGCTCAAGGCTAGCGGATGGCGACGACGACGCGATGCGCCGTGACGCCGCCCTGTCAGACGTCGACTGGGCGACCGTGCCCGCAGGCACCGTCAGCTCCCGATTCGCCGCGCCGAGCGGCGAGCTTGCCGTGTTCTCGCTGGGTGACCCCGGGTATCCGCGTGTCGTCCTCCTGCCAGGTGTGACGGGCTCGAAGGAGGATTTCACATTGCTGGCCCCGCTGCTCGCGGCGGGCGGGTACTACGTGCAGAGCTACGACCTGGCCGGCCAATACGAGTCAGCGGATGCGGGACCAGCGCGGGGTGCACACTACGACTACGACCTCTTCGTGGCGGATCTCGAGGCATTCCTTCGTGCGGGCGGCCCGGCACACCTGCTCGGTTACTCCTTCGCGGGAATCGTCACGCAGCTCCTGGTCACGCGCCACCCCGGATTGTGTCGCAGCCTCACGCTCATGACGACTCCGCCAGAGCCCGGGCAGGTCTTTCGCGGCGTGCGCTGGATCGGCTGGCTGAGCTGGGTGCTGAACGCACGACAGGCCGCTGGGCTCATGATCTGGGGGATCGTGACCAACAAGAACAGGATCCCGCCGCTGCGGCTCGCCTTCGTTCGCTCACGTTTCGTACTGACCCGCCGTTCGAGCGTCGACGACATCATCGGTCTCATGAAGCGTGCGCCCGATGTCCGCCGGGAGCTGGCTGCGATCACGATCCCGAAGCTCGTGGCCGTTGGCAATCACGATCTCTGGCCCACCTCCCTGCACGCGCAATTCGCGGAGGCGATTGGGGGTGCGCTCGCGGTCTACCGCACCGGGCACAGTCCATGCGAGACGGCGCCGCACCAGCTCGCTCGGGACATGCTCGCGCTCTTCGCCTCGGCACGCGCGTGACGCTTGACGCCTGACGCCTGACGCCTGACGCTTCAGGCGATTGCCCCAGGAAGCTCGCGCTGCTCGGCCTCCCAGTGCCGCTTCGCGGCACGCATGCTCCAGGGTGTTTCCTCTGGCCAGTGCAGACGCAGGGTGAGGTACGCCCAGCCGATCCGGCGGCCGAGTCCACGCCAGGTGTCGAACGGGCGCGCGGAGATGCCGACACGAAAGCGCCTGTCCAGGCGCACGACCTGTTGCGGCAGGAGGTGAAGGCTGAGATCGAGATCATCGTGGATCGTGCGCAACTCACGGTGCACGCGTCCGCGAACCTCATGCCAGGTTTCGCTGCGCATTGCGAAGTTCGAGCCGTAGACCGGGCTGTGCCCGAGCCAGAGGGTCATCGACCAGAAGTATCCGTCCATGTAGAGGTATTGGCCGAGGATCCGCACGAACCAGTTGCCGCCATAGAAGTCGCCTGGCCCGGTCAGGATGGCAATCTCGGGGTCGCGGGCGAACTCCGTTTCGATGCGCGCCAGCCAGTCCACCGGCGGGCGTGAGTCCGCGTCGAGCCTGGCGATGATCTCGCCCGTCGCGGCGTCGTAGCCCGTCGCAGCGGCCGGCCAGATCCCCCTGAGCGGCTCGGAGAGTACGCGGACGCCTGCTGCTCGTGCGACGGCCACGGTCTCATCCGTGCTGCCGTTGTCGACGACGATGATCTCGTCTGCCGGTCGCGCCTGTGCGGATAGGTCAGCGAGGCACCGTTCGAGCATGTCGGCGTCGTCGAGTGCGGGGATCACCACGGAGATCGAGGTCAACGGTGCGCCCCTCCTCAGCGAGAGTGCAGTTCCAAAAACCCAGTGCGGTTCGGGGAACCGGGAGCGGTCGAGGAACCGAGTGCGGTTCCAGGAACCGAGTGCGCTCCGATCCTACGCTTGGGCCGCTCGCCAGAGGTGCATTCCGGCATAGCTGCGCCACGGCGCCCACGCGGTGGCTCGCGACTCGAGCGCGCGCGCTTCGCCGGGGAGTCCCAGCCGGACGGCACCCTGGCGGATCGCGAGATCGCTCGTGAGCAGGATGTCGGGACTGCCGAGCACGCGCATCGCGACGTACCCCGCCGTCCATGGGCCGATCCCCGGCAGGGCGGTGAGCCTCGATTCCAGATCTTCGCGGGATTCACCAAGGTCGATCACGAGGTCACCCGATGCCAGCGCTTCCGCGACGGCCACGATGGTCTCGATCCTGCGGGTCGGGCCGCGCAGAACCTCGCGCCCCCCCGCCGCGATCTGCGCAGCGGTCGGGAACACGTGCGTGAACGCGCCGACCTGTCCCGCGCTGCCGAACTGCCTTGCGCTGCCGACCTGCCCGGTGCTGCCGAACTGCACAGTGCTGCCGAGTGCCTCGGTCAGCCGGGTGAGCGTTGTCCGCGCTCCTGCGACGGAAACCTGCTGGCCGACGATCGCGCGGAACAGCGTCTCCTCGCCGTCGACGCTGCCCGGTACGCGCCTCCCCGGTGCGGCGTGAACGCTCGCCCGGAGCGCGGGGTCTGCGGCGAGAGCATCGTCGATGGCCTGCGCATCGGCGTCGAGATCGAGCAGGCGCCGCACGCGCGCAACGAGGGGAGCGAGGTCGGCCACGTCGGCAAGGCTGGCCTCGCAGGTGACCGCTGGGGCGGCATCCGTGCCGGAGAGGCGCAATATGACGGATGCGATGCCATGCGGAAGTCGCATCGTACGTGCGTAACTCGCCTGGTCGCCTACCTCGACCCCGGGGATCGCTCGAGCAGAGAGGAAGCCGAACACCCCTGCGCCGTCGAACGGGGCGCGTGCTGGCAGGCGCAGGGTGAGCGTCGCGGGGTGGCCGGTTGACGCGTTCGCGGTCGACCGGGTGGACGCGGCTGTCACCTGCGTCGCCCCCCTCGACGACCGGATCGCTCCCGGCGTTGTGCGGTAGATCGCGGCGATCGTCTCGTTGAACTGGCGCACGCTGCTGAACCCGGCCGCGAATGCGACATCCGTGATCGAGAGTTCGGTCCCGGCGAGGAGGAGTCGCGCGGTTTGTGCGCGGTGCGCACGCGAGAGGGCGAGCGGTCCCGCGCCCAGCTCGGTGACGAGCACGCGCCCCAGATGGCGCGGTGTGTAGCCGAGACGGGAGGCGAGGCCCGGCACGCCTTCGCGTTCGACCGTGCCGTCTGCAATGAGGCGCATGGCACGGGCGGCGAGGTCGTCGCGCACGTTCCATTCCGGCGAGCCGGGCACGGCGTCTGGCAGGCAGCGCTTGCATGCGCGCAAGCCGGCCTCGTGGGCGGCAGCTGTCGTGAGGTAGAAGCTCACGTTCGAGGCCTTCGGAGTGATGGCCGGGCAACTCGGCCTGCAGTAGATTCCCGTGGAATGGACGCCCGTGATGAACTGCCCATCGAAGCGGGCATCCCGCGACGACATGGCGCGATAGCGCTCGGCGAAGAGCGGATCGCTGAGTTTCGCCTGGTCCGCCGTGGTGGTCATACCCCTAGCCTGACACGCACATCGAGAACGCGGTGGCGGAAATCGGACATGACGAAAGCGAGGGCGCCGAATCCGTGGGGTTAGTGTGACAGGCATGGACAATGCCGACCCAACCGGTGCACGCGACCCCCGCGGCGCACTCGAATCGCTCGTCGCCGAGCTGGGCGACGCCGTGAGCGTCGACCCGGTCGAGCTCGACGCGAGCCGCACAGACAAGTCCGGCTGGATCTCGGATGGCACGCCGCTCGCCGTCGTGAACGCGACATCCATAGCCGAGGTGCAGGCCGTCATGCGCATCGCCTCGGTGTTCGGCACGCCGGTCGTCCCGCGCGGCGCTGGTACGGGCCTCGCCGGAGGTGCGAACGGCACGGAGGGCGCGATCGTGCTGAGTGTGGCCGGTATGCGCCGCATCCTCGAGATCTCACCGGAGGACGAACTCGCGGTCGTCGAGCCAGGCGTCATCAACGCCGAACTCAACGCCGCCCTGCGTGAGCACGGCCTGTGGTTCGCGCCAGACCCTGCAAGCAAGGCCATCGCGTCCGTCGGCGGCAACATCGCGACAAACGCGGGTGGCCTGCTGTGCGCCAAGTACGGGGTCACGCGCGAGGCCGTTCTGGGGCTCAAGGTCGTACTCGCCGATGGCCGGCTGATCGAGACGGGTCATCGCACGGTCAAGGGCGTGACGGGGTACGATCTCACCGCACTCTTCGTGGGCTCGGAAGGCACGCTCGGCGTGATCGTCGAGGCAACGGTTCGCGTGCTTCCGCTCCCGGTGGGCGAGACGGCCACGATCGGTGCGGTGTTCCCGGATATCGCGTCAGCGGCATCCGCTTCCGCGAGCATCACAGCGGCTCGATTGCGCCCCGCGGTCATGGAACTGCTCGATGCCCCGTCGCTCGCGGCAATCGCGGACTACCTCGGAGCATCGGTCGTCAACGGCGTCATGGATACGGCCAGTGGCGCGTATCTCGTGGTGCAGTTCGACGGTCCGTCAGCGCACGAGGAGGCCGAACGCGCGCTGCTGCTCGTTCGCGCTGCCGGCGGCGCTGCCCGGCTCTCGGCCGATGCCGAGACGGGGGAGAGCCTGCTCGCGATCCGTCGTGCGTTCCATCCCGCGCTCGAAGCGCGCGGCGTCGTTTTGATCGAGGATGTCGCGGTGCCACGCTCTCGCATGGTCGACATGTTCCTCGCGATCGAGAGGATCGGCCTGAAGTACGGGCTGTCGATCCCCACTGTCGCGCATGCGGGCGATGGCAACCTGCATCCGAATTTCGTCTACTCGGGTGACACCGTTCCGGATCACGTGTGGGCGGCGGCCGACGAGATGTTCCGCACGGCGATCGAGCTCGGCGGCACGCTCACAGGCGAGCACGGCGTCGGGGTGCTCAAGCGGCGCTGGTTGGCCGTCGAGCTCGGGGCTGACTCGTACGAGCTCCAGGTCAGGCTCAAGGCGGTGTTCGATCCGCTCGGGATACTGAACCCGGGCAAGGTGTTCGACGAGGCGCCAGGGATATAGCCCTCGCAACTCGCCTACCCGGGGCGTAGTCCTCGCAACTCGCTTAACAGACTCGTCGTCCGGCGGTGCGGCGATGCCTGCGACTCTCCCGGACGACGAGTTGATCTACTTCTAGTTGATCTATAACTAGCGTGCATCGATCGATTCGCAATTGCAAGGGCAATTTTCAGGCGGATGGCTCCCTGGCGGTCTTCGCTTTGACGTGCGGCGGCGCGAGCGGTTGGATGGGAGCATGACTGATTCGAAGCACGCCAAGCCAGAGGTCGACGCACCCGAGGGTCCAGCACCGGAGACGCTCGAAATCGTGGACATCGTTGTCGGCGACGGCGCGGAGGCTACTCCTGGTGCCAAGGTCGATGTGCACTACCTCGGAGTCGAGTACGAATCCGGCGAGGAGTTCGACTCGTCCTGGAGCCGTGGCCAGTCGATCAACTTCCCCCTGAACAACCTCATTCGCGGTTGGCAGGAGGGCATTCCAGGCATGAAGGTCGGCGGTCGTCGCAAGCTCGTCGTTCCGCCGCAGCTCGCGTACGGCCCGGCTGGCGGCGGTCACCCGCTCAGCGGCCAGACCCTCATTTTCGTGATCGACCTGTTGGGCGTCAGCTAGCAGGCGCGCACCCTTCACGCCAGGGAATCCACGGCGTACAGTGGCCCCATCCGACGAAGGGTAGGTCGCCATGTCGCTCGTCACGTCATTCCCGCAGGGCACACCGATCTGGGTTGATCTGCAAAGCACCGATCCCGTCGCGGCCTCCGCGTTCTATGCGGGGCTCTTCGGATGGGACATCCCGCCGGGGTCGCCCGAAATGGGCGGATATGCGCTCGCGACCCTGAACGGCGTCCCGGTCACGTCGATCGGCCCGCAGCCGCCGATGATGGACGGCGCGCCATCGACCTGGATGAGCTATCTGGCCGTTGACGACGTCGACGCTGCGACCGGCGCCGTGACTGCGGCCGGCGGCACCGTGCTGCTCTCGCCGGGTGAGGTCGGCAATGGCGCCCGGATGTCGATCGTCGCAGACCCGGTTGGTGCGGTTGCCGGCTTGTGGCAGCAGGGCAGCCCGACCCAGGGCGTGCGCGACGAGCCAGGCGCATTGAGCTGGATTGAGCTGCTCGCCGACAACTTCGAGAGCGCGTTGCCTTTCTACGAGACCGTGCTCGGGATGGGCGCGAGCCAGATGGTTGCGGGGGATGCCGGCTACATGCTCCTCAACGTTGGTGACCACACGGTGGCGGGTGCGGGCAGCCTGGAAGCGCGTGGAGTTCCGAGCCACTGGCGGATCTACTTCGAGGTCGCAGACATCGAGGCGACGCGCGCCAGGGCGAGCGAACTGGGTGGATCGCTCCTGGGCGAGACGGATTCTGCGGAGGGCGTCGGATCTTGGGCCGTCGTCAGTGATCCGCAGGGCGGTGTCTTCGCGCTCATGCAGTCCGCGCCGATGGCCGGCTAGGCAAACCCGAGCAGCCACGCGCCGGCCGCCGCGCATGCGATCGCGAGCACCAGGAAGAACCCCGCCCAGAGGATGCCTGGCACGTGCGTCAATCGAGCGAGTTGGTCGGCATCCGACTGCATGGCCCCGTGGCGGGAGCGCTGGGCCTGAAGCTCGATGACCGTGCGCACCGCTCCGGCGAGCAAGAACGCCGTGACGAAGAGCGCGAACACGCTGCGCGTCGTGGCATCGCCGAACCAGGTGATGGCGAAGAAGACCGCTGCTGTGGCGACGACCGACCAGAGCCCGAACCAGTTGCGCACCTGCACGAGGATCAAGGCGAGCGCCAGCAGGAGCAGCCAGAGCAGGCCGGCCGCGTATCCTCTACTCAGGAACCAGGCCGCGCCGAGGCCGAGCAGCGCGGGCGCGGAGTATCCGGCAAGAAGCGTAAGGATCATGCCTGGGCCACGCGGTCGCCCACGACTGACCGTGAGTCCTGACGTGTCCGAATGCAGGCGGATGCCGCTCAACCGCCTCCCGCTCAGCGTCGCGGCGATCGCGTGGCCGCCCTCGTGCACGATCGTGATCACGTGCCGGCCGAGTCGCCAGGTCAGCGGATAGAGGACCGCGACCACGGCTGTGGCGGCGGTCAGCGCGCCCGCCTGCCACGGAAGCGGGGCGTGGTACGCGGTCACGCGTCCCCAGATCGCGAGCAGCACGTCCATGAATCACAGACTACGGGCGCGTGTAGGCCTCCTCCACAGTCACGATCAGTGTCAGTTCTCCACAAACTGCCCCTGATCAGGCTATTGTGGCTCATCAATGTCAGTGGGCCACGAAACAATTGACCCATGAACAGCCCGGCAGATGCCCTCGATGCGATCACCGGCGACCTTGCCGATTCGGTCGCGTGCGGCTATGTGCGAGGGCTGGACGACGAGGCTCTCGTGGCCACGGTCGGCGCGATCGAACGGCTTGGGCGTCGGGTTGATGCGCTGAGGGTTGCGGCTGCTGCCGAGGTCGGCGAGCGGTCGCGCAAAGAATTGGGCCTCGCCGGGCTCGCAGCAAAGAAGGGATGCCGCAACGCGAGTGAGCTAATGCAGCGACTCACTTGTGCATCCGGAGTCTCGGTCGAGCGGCGCCTGGCGCTGGGGCTCCAGACTCGCGCACAGCTTTCGCTCACTGGAATCGAGTTCCCCGCGCGGTTCCCGCGGGTCGCGGAGGCATTGGGTTCCGGTTCCCTCGGGGCTGACTCCGCGACGGCGATCATCAACGGGCTCTTGCCGGTCATCGACCATGCGGCGATCGATGACCTTGCTTCCGCAGAGCGTGAGCTGGTTGCCGCTGCGACCGGGTCGGGCCCAGAGAGCTCAGTGCCGTGCGCTGCCGACGAGTCGAGGGTACAGGCGCAGGTGTGGCGCACCGCACTCGACCCTGACGGTCTCGTGCCGGCTGAGGAGCGCGCGCTCGCGAGGCGCGGATTCCGGTTCGGTTCGGAGCACGGTGGTCTCGTGCCGGTCAGCGGCGGGCTGCTGCCCGAAATTGCGGGCAAGTTCGCCCGCCTCTTCGATGCCTATCTTGCGCCCAAGACTGCTCCTGTGTTTGTGCCTGAGGGTGACATCGCGGCTGGTGACGTCACTGGTGGTGACGTCACTGCTGGTGACGTCGATGATGGGCACGTCGCTAGTGGCCACGTCGGTGGTCGGCGCGCGGAGGTCGCCGTCAAGGATCCGCGAAGCTTCGACCAGCGACGGCATGACATTCTCGCGTCGATCATCGATGCTGCCGCGCGAAGCGGTGAGACGCCGGCGGTCGGCGGGGCGGCGCCCACGGTCCTCGTGAGCGTGCGCCGCGATGACCTCGAGCGCAGGCGCGGTGCGGGTTTCATTGACGGGGTGCCGTCGCCGATCTCGATGCGCGCGGTCGAACAGTTCGTCTGCAGCGGCGGCACCCAGACCGTCGAGCTCGATGCGATGGGGCGAATCATCTCGCTCGGCTCTCCGCAGCGGTGCTTCACCCCTCGGCAGCGCAGGGCGATCACACTCCGAGACGGTGGATGTCTCATTCCCGGCTGCCAGATTCCGGCTGGCTGGTGCGAGATCCACCACGTGAAACCGGATGCGGCAGGTGGAGAAACGCATACTGACAACGGCGTGCTTCTGTGCTGGTTTCATCACCGCACGATCGAGACCTCCGGCTGGCAGGTGCGGATGATTCGCGGCGCTCCGCAGATCAAGGCGCCGCCGTGGCTCGATAGCGGTGCGAGGTGGCGGCCCGCCAGCCGATCGCGAACGTCGCTGACCGATGCGATCGCGCGAGCGCCCGGGTAGGCAGCGCTCGGGTGGGCAGAGCCCGTGCATGCAGAGCCCGGATAGACAGCCCGGGTAGGGAGTGCCCGGGTAGGCAGGGCCCGGGTATGCAGAGCCCGACCCTAGTGCGGCTAGGCGGCAGCGGCGTCCGGTGCGAACTTCGCCATGTGACCCGCCCAGGCAACGACGAGTGTGAGGAGGGCCGAGATGACGAGGCCGAGTCCAATGTGGACGTGCAGGGATGCGGCGCCACAGAGGGCGCCGAGCCCGATCAGCACGACAGAACCGGCGCGGCGCCTCCAGGGCTGTCCGGACCCGCCGGCGAGCCAGGAGTCTGCGGCAAGGCCGGCGAGCGTCGAGGTGACCACGACGGTCGTGACATCCTTCACCGCGATGTGTCTGGCCGTACCCGCCTGCATGCCCATCGCGTATCCGAGCAGGCCGGTCACGCTGTACTGCAGCCACGGCGCCACGCTCTGGCCGGTGCCGAGCAGCGCGATCGCGATCACGAGGATGAGCGCACCCACGATCGCGAGCAGGGTCGTCGTGCGTTGGCTCCACCCAGCGAGGATGGGACGCAACACTCGTCCCGCCGTTGCCGCTCCGGCGAGGAATCCGACGAGGGCGATGATCGGCCCGAGCACTGGCAGGTTGTCCGCGCCGAGGAGGGCCATGCCGAGAATGACGACGTTGCCCGTCATGTTGCCCGTGAACACGCGGTCGAGGCCGAGGTACCCGACGGCGTCGATGATGCCGGTTGAGAAGGTGAGCGTGAGCATGAGTACCAGGTGGAGCTCGCCTCGCGTCTTGATGGGGGAATTGGTCACGGGATTCCTCTCGGTCGGGGCAGGTCACTATGAGCGCAGGCTTCAGTCAGCGCAGATCACTCTCAGCACAGAACAGCGCAGATCACTCTCAGCACAGAACACTGTCAGCGCAGGCTTCAGCCAGGGCACGCCAACGCGCTCCGGCGTCAGGCTCACCCCAGTGTTCCGGTAATTTCGACATGCGACAAATCTTGCGGATGTCGGGCGCCGGCGCAGGCGAACACCAGCCTGTGCCCTCTGCTAAACTCCTGAAGTTGCCGTCTAACGGCCGCGGAGAAAGAGAGCCCAGGCATCCCGCCCCGGGCGCCGCGCAACGAGAGAGAGGGGATCCCATCTATGGCACTTGAAGCTGATGTCAAGAAGGCGATCATCGAAGAGTACGCGACCCACCCCGGTGACACCGGATCCCCAGAGGTCCAGGTGGCAATCCTGACCAAGCGGATCAAGGATCTCACCGAGCACCTCAAGGAGCACAAGCACGACCACCACTCACGTCGTGGCCTGCTTCTGCTGGTTGGTCAGCGTCGTCGTCTGCTCGGTTACCTGTCGGATATCGACATCAACCGTTATCGCTCGCTCATCGAGCGACTCGGACTGCGCCGCTAAGCGTTTCGCTGACAACGCGATCTTCTTGCGAACGGGCCGTCACCGAAAGGTGGCGGCCCGTTCTGCTTAACGGATGCTTTCCGCACGTCTGCTTAACGGATGCTTGCCTGCACGCCGCTTGCCTGAACGACGCTCGCCCGGCTACTGCACCGCCGACGGGTCCATCCAGAGCACTTCCCACAGGTGGCCGTCCGGGTCCTGGAAGCTCCGGCTGTACATGAAGCCCTGGTCGTCCGGATCGTTGGACTCCGACGCACCCGCCGCGAATGCCTTGTCGACCAGCTCATCGACGGCCTCGCGGTTGTCAGTGCTGATGGCAAGGATTGCTTCGGTGACGCCGCTCGCGTCGGCTATCTCCTTCTTCGTAAAGGTCTTGAAGAACGGCTCGACGAGGAGCATGAGGAATATGGTGTCGCTGATCACGACGCAGATAGCATTCTCGTCGCTGAATTGTTCGTTGAAGGTGTAGCCGAGCTTTCCATAGAACTCTCGCGACCGAGCGAGATCTTTCACGGGGAGATTGACGAAGATCATCGTTGGCATCGTGCACCTCACTTTTCACGGCGGATCCGGTGTTGGATCACACGCCCACCAATGTGCCCGACCTCGCGGCTGAATTCAAGAGCCCGGCGGAGTTGACTCTCGCCTGAATTCACGACCGGGTAGAGCCGACCGCACGTTGGGAATAGAGCCAGCGATGTAGTAGTTTAACCGACATCCATGCAAATGCATTGAAATGAGAGAGGCCCGAAATGCAGTTCGGTATTTTCACCGTCGGTGACGTCACGACGAACCCCACCACTGGGCGGACGCCCACGGAACACGAGCGCATCAAGGACATCCTCACGATCGCGCAGAAGGTCGAAGAGGTGGGCCTCGACGTCTTTGCGACGGGCGAGCACCACAACCCGCCCTTCATCCCATCATCGCCGACCACCCTGCTCGGCTACATCGCCGCGCGCACCGAGCGGATCATCCTCTCGACATCCACGACGCTCATCACAACAAGCGACCCTGTGAAGATCGCGGAAGACTTCGCGACGCTTCAACACATCTCCGACGGTCGCGTCGACGTCATGATGGGGCGCGGCAACACGGGTCCCGTGTATCCCTGGTTCGGCAAGGACATCCGTCAGGGCATCCCGCTCGCGCTCGAGAACTACAACCTCCTGCGCCGCCTGTGGCGCGAAGAATTCGTCGACTGGGAGGGCCAGTTCCGCACGCCCCTGCAGGGCTTCCAATCGACTCCCCGCCCGCTCGACGACATTCCACCCTTCGTCTGGCATGGCTCCATCCGCAGCCCAGAGATTGCGGAGCAGGCCGCGTACTACGGAGACGGGTTCTTCGCCAACAACATTTTCTGGCCGAAGGAGCACTACATGCAGCTCATTCGCCTCTATCGCCAGCGCTTCGAGCACTACGGTCACGGCACCGCCGACCAGGCGATCGTCGGCCTCGGTGGCCAGGCGTTCATGCGTAAGAACTCGCAGGATGCCGTCAACGAATTCCGCCCGTACTTCGACAACGCGCCCGTCTACGGACACGGCCCGAGCCTCGAAGACTTCACCGCGCAGACCCCGCTGACCGTCGGCAGCCCGCAGCAGGTCATCGACCGCTACGCGAGCATGCGTGAGTACTTCGGTGACTACCAGCGCCAGCTGTTCCTCGTGGACCACGCAGGCCTTCCGCTCTCGACCGTGCTCGAGCAGCTCGACATCCTCGGCGGTGAGGTCGTTCCCGCTCTCCGCAAGGAGTTCGCGACGAACCGTCCGGCACACGTTCCGGATGCGCCGACGCACGCTTCGCTTCTCGCCCAGCGCGCCGCCTCCGACGCTGCGCACGCCGACGCTTCGCACGTCGCGTCCGCCGAATCCAACGACCTCACCCCCGAGACCGCACAGGCAGGAAACTAGCATGACCACGCGCAAACTAGCGGTCATCTCCGCTGGGCTCAGCCAGCCGTCATCCACTCGCCTGCTCGCGGACCGTCTCGCGGAGGCGGCGGTTGAGCGTCTGAAGATGCAGGACATCGAGGTGCAGGTCGACGTGATCGAGCTTCGGGATGTCGCGCAGGACGTCACGAACAACCTGCTGCTCGGGTTCCCGAGCCCCAAGCTCAACGCCGTGATCGAGAAGGTCACCGGCGCTGACGGCCTCATCGCTGTCACGCCGATCTTCACGACGAGCTACAGCGGACTGTTCAAGTCGTTCTTCGACATCCTCGACACCCAGGCGCTCGTCGCGATGCCCGTGCTGCTCGGTGCGACCGGAGGCACCGAGCGTCACTCACTCGCCCTCGATTACGCCATGCGCCCGATGTTCACATATCTGCACGCGGTTGCCGTGCCGACCTCGGTGTTCGCGGCCTCGGCAGACTGGGGGAGCGGCGGCGCCGGCGTCAAGGCGCTATCGGATCGCATCGTTCGCGGCGCCAGCGAGCTGGCCGAGTTGGTCGCGGCATCCGATCGCTCGGGTCTCGTGCGCGACCCGTTCGCTCTCGACTCCTCGTTCAGTCCGGTGGGCGGGTTCGGCGCCCAATAGCTTTCTTAGGTGTAGCCGTCCCACGTCGTAGCTTTCTCAGGCGGGGCTCGAGATTCCATTGAAGACCACAGATTGCACATAGCAAACGTGAGGTGACGTTCGGCAAGCTCATCACATTCGAATCAGGGATGGCGGTCTGAACATGAACACGCGAGAGATCGGCAAGCGCCGGAGCCGAGCGGTGACGGCAACAGTGGCTGGGCTGGCCGTTATCGGCTCCGGCGCAGCAGGCGTGGCCGCATGGGCGGACGCCAATCCGCAGCCGTCGACAACGTCGGGTTCGCTGACATCGGGTTCATCCTCGACGACGACGCAGAATTCCCCGGTTCAGCCGAGCCAGGGCGGACCTGTCATGGGCACCTCCAGCGGATCCTGACGCGGGCAGTGGTTCCTGACATGGCTGAGGCTTCTGACATGAAAGTGGCTCCTGACCCGGGCATCGCATCAAGCGAGTGGCCACTCTGGAGCACGACGGCCCGTCTCGTCGTCACCGATCCGGATGCGCTCGAGGAGGCCTGCGCGATCGCGGACGCGCTCCTCGCCGAGATCGACGCGGCGTGCAGCCGCTTTCGTACGGATTCCGAACTCCAGCGACTCTCGGCACAGCTCCCGAACGGAGTCGAGGTCAGCGAGACTCTTGCGTTGCTCGTGCGTCGTGCCCTGGGTGCCGCCGCGAAATCCGACGGCGATGTCGATCCGACGTTGGGGTATGCGATGGATGCAGTCGGCTATGACCGCGACATCCGCCTGGTCGAAGACTCGGATGGCCTCATCAAGGCCGTGATCTCGCCCAAGCGCGGGTGGAAGAGCGTCGTGCTCACCGGGCGCACCCTCCGCGTGCCCGCCTCGCTCGCACTCGACCTCGGGGCGACGGCCAAGTCGGTTGCGGCTGATCTTGTCGCACAGCGGATCTCGTCCGATCTCGGCTGCGGTGTGCTCGTCAGCCTCGGTGGCGACATTGCGACGGCTGGTGCTGCGCCACACGGGGGCTGGAATGTTCTCGTGCAGGACGCGCCAGGGGAGCCTAGGTCGCTGATCCGGCTCCGGCGCGGTCACGCCGTTGCAACGTCGAGCACGCAAAAGCGACGGTGGCGACGCGGTGACGAGGAGTTGCACCACATCCTCGATCCGCGCACGGGACGCCCGGCCGAGCCCGTCTGGCGAACCGTCACCGTTGCGGCACCCAGCTGCTTCGAAGCGAACACGGCGAGTACCGCGGCGATCGTCCGCGGTGACCGCGCGCTGCCCTGGCTTCGCGAGCTCGGTGTGGCTGCACGGCTCGTCGACAGAGCCGGTCGTGTGACGGTGCTTGGCGGATGGCCGAGCGAGGGTGAAGAGAAGGCTGAACGAGGTGGTCTCTGGTGAATGAAGCGCTCTGGGCGCTCGGCCGCGGCACTGGCGTCGTCGCACTTGCTCTCCTGAGCTTGTCCGTGGTTCTTGGCATCGTGCATCGTTCCGGGCGGCCGCTGCCGGGTCTGCCGAGGTTCTCTGTGACGCTCGTGCACCGCGATGTGTCCTTGCTGGGCGCGGTGTTCACGCTCATCCACGTCATCGCGCTCTTTTTCGACCCCCAGGCGCAGCTGAATCTCGTCGACTTCATCCTCCCGTTCCTGGGCACCGCCAATCCGTTCTGGCTGGGACTTGGCACGGTCGCGAGCGACGTGCTGGTCGCGCTCATCCTGACGGGCTTGCTGCGCAGGAGCGTCGGCTTCCGGGTCTTCCGCTTTGTGCACTGGTTCGCGTACGCGATGTGGCCGATCGCCCTGCTGCACTCGTTCGGAGACGGCACGGATTCGGCAGCCGCATGGTTCAATGTCGTCGCCGTGCTCTGCGTCGCTGCCGTTGCCTCGGCGGTGATCTGGCGGCTCACGACGGGCTTCGTCGAATTCAAGAAGCTGCGGACGGGGGAGCTCCCGTGACCTTTGCGGAGATGATTCCCGCTCCTCGGCTCGCCGAGGTGCGTCCTCCCGGCACCACGCGCTTGTTCGCCTCCGGTCGGCCCGCGTACTCGGCACATCAGCGCGCATATGGTCCGCTGCCGACCGTCCGAGACCTGTCGACCCTCGTCCGTGAGATCGAGGCCGCCGGACTGACCGGCCGCGGCGGCGCCGGTTTCCCAACGTCACGCAAGATCGCCTCATTGCGTTCGCGGACGGCCGCTGGCGGTCCGCCCGCGGTGGTGATAGCGAATGGCGCAGAGGGGGAGCCCCTCAGCGTCAAGGATGCAACCTTGCTGCGTCACGCCCCTCACCTCGTGATCGATGGCCTGCTGCTCGCGGCTTCAGTTGCCGGCGCCGTGGAGGCATACCTCTACGCGGGGCGCGACGAGCTCGCCGTTGTTCGGCAGGCGCTCGCTGAACGGCAGGATGCATCCATCGTACGGTTGCACGAAGCGGATGACGCGTTCATCACGGGCGAGGCATCCGCCGTCGTCAACGCCATCGCCGGTCGCGCGCCCGTGCCGTCCGACCACGTCGTGCGGCTCAGTGAATCTGGTCTCGGCGGCCGGCCGACGCTCGTGCAGAATGTGGAGACGCTGGCGCAGGTCGCGCTGGTCGCCCGCTACGGTGCGGCATGGTTCCGCACGGCGGGAACGGATGCCGACCCTGGCACGCGGCTCGTCTCCGTCTGCCGCGACAGGGGACCGACGCGCGTCGCCGAGGTGCCGGGAGGCATCGCTATCGAGGATGCGCTGCACGCCGGTGGCGTGAACCCGCGTGCTGTCTCGGCCGTTCTGGTCGGAGGCTTTCACGGCAGCTGGGTACCCGCCCACGCGTTCGGCACGCCCCTCTCGCCCGAAGGGTTGGCTCCATTCGGCGCGGCGCCTGGCGCGGGCATACTGATGGCGCTCGGCTTCGGCGCCTGTCCACTTGTCGTCTCATCCGGAATCGCCGACTACCTTTCGATGGAGTCGGCCAGGCAATGCGGGCCGTGCGTCAACGGACTGCCCGCGATGGCATCCATGCTGCGGCGCCTGGCCGGGAGGGAGCGGAACGGCGGCCTCCCTGCAGAAGTTCGCCGCCTGGCCGCTCTCGTGTCGGGTCGCGGTTCGTGCCACCATCCGGACGGCACCGCGCGGTTCGTCCTCAGCACGCTCACGGTCTTCGCGGCCGAGGTGGACGCTCACCTGGCCGGTCGCTGCACGGAGGTCCACGCATGAGCGCGCTCCGGAATGAGCTTCGAAGGGAGCTTCGAAGGGAGTCTGCGCTTCTGCACATCGACTGGACGGCCTGCGATGGCCGTGGGCTCTGCACCGAGCTGCTCCCAGAGCTCTTGCAGCGCGACGAGTGGGGCTACCCACTGTCGCTCGGCTACGGTTCCAATGTTCCCGTCCCGCGCGCTCTCATGGATGCCGCACAGGACGCCGTCGCGCTCTGTCCGCGTCAGGCGCTGCGCATGCTCGGTCGCTAGCCGCGCAGCGCTCCGGCGTGGTTCTATCCCCACGGATGCCCGCCTGATACCATAAGGAGGTTGCCTCGGCAATCTACAAGTGAAAATCGAGCATCAAAACGGAGCAGGCTGGCAGGATGCTGGTCCTCGGTGGTGGTATCCGGATCTCGTATCCGTGTATTTCTACTGATGGCCAGACGCGCGCCAACCGGGCGGTTCGCGAGCAATTGTCGCGAGCCGGCGGAAAGCCGCACGTATACGTCAATGGGCGTGTCGATCTGCCTGTTCCCCTGCTTCTGAGGAAGCTTGCTGCCGCATGGGCGAAATTCGTCGCCCGGAGGGCGAGCAGACAAGCACTACACAAAGGAGAAAGACCTCTTGGAAGGTCCAGAAATCAAATTCGCCGAAGCCGTTCTCGATAACGGCAAGTTCGGCACGCGCACAGTGCGCTTCGAGACCGGCCGCCTCGCGCAGCAGGCCCAGGGCGCCGTCGCGGCATACCTCGATGAGGAAACCATGCTGCTGAGCGCAACGAGCGCCAGCAAGCAGCCAAAAGACAACTTCGACTTCTTCCCCCTCACGGTGGACGTGGAAGAGCGTTCGTACGCGGCCGGCAAGATCCCCGGCTCGTTCTTCCGCCGCGAGGGACGTCCCTCGACTGAGGCGATCCTCGTCTGCCGCCTGATCGACCGTCCGCTGCGTCCGTCGTTCGTCGACGGCCTCCGCAACGAGGTCCAGATCGTCATCACGGTCCTGAGCATTGCCCCGGATGAGTTCTACGACGCGCTAGCGATCAACGCGGCGTCCGCATCCACCCAGATCTCCGGTCTGCCGTTCAGCGGCCCGATCGCCGGCGTGCGCCTCGCGCTCATCGACGGTCAGTGGGTTGCATTCCCCAAGTACTCGCAGCTCGAGAACGCCGTCTTCGACCTGACCGTCGCCGGCCGGATCGTTACCGACGCCAACGGCAACGAGGATGTCGCGATCATGATGGTCGAGGCTGAAGCCACCGAGCACGCCTGGGGGCTCATCCAGGGCGGCGCCATCAAGCCGAACGAGGAGATCGTGGCCCAGGGCCTCGAGGCTGCAAAGCCGTTCCTCGCGCAGCTCGTGAAGGCGCAGGCCGAGCTTGCCGCGCAGGCGGCCAAGGAGATCGCGGACTACCCCGTCTTCCTGCCATATGACCAATCGACCTACGACGCGGTTGCCGCAATTGCCTTCGACGAGCTCAGCGGGATCTACCAGATCGCTGACAAGGTCGAGCGACAGAATGCCGACGACGCTCTCAAGGACCGCGTCAAGGCTGCCATCGCCGGCAAGGTCGAGGCGGGCGAGCTCGAGGCTTCTGCCCTCAGCCAGGTCAGCGCCGCGTACAAGTCCGTCACCAAGAAGATCGTTCGTGGCCGCATCCTCACCGATGGAGTGCGTATCGACGGTCGTGGACTTGCGGACATCCGTCCGCTCGACGCCGAGGTGCAGGTCATCCCGCGCGTTCACGGTTCTGCGATCTTCCAGCGCGGCGAGACGCAGATCCTCGGTGTCACGACGCTCAACATGCTGAAGATGGAGCAGCAGATCGACTCGCTTGCTCCCGTCACGAAAAAGCGCTACCTTCACCACTACAACTTCCCGCCGTACTCGACTGGTGAGACCGGTCGCGTTGGCAGCCCCAAGCGTCGCGAGATCGGGCACGGCTTCCTGGCCGAGCGCGCGCTCGTGCCCGTGCTGCCGAGCCGCGAGGAGTTCCCGTATGCGATCCGCCAGGTGTCTGAGGCTCTCAGCTCCAACGGTTCGACGTCGATGGGTTCCGTGTGCGCCTCCACCCTGTCCCTGCTGAACGCGGGTGTGCCGCTGCGCGCCCCCGTTGCCGGCATCGCCATGGGCCTCGTGTCAGACACGGTTGACGGCCAGACCCGCTACGCGGCGCTGACCGACATCCTGGGTGCTGAGGATGCCCTCGGTGACATGGACTTCAAGGTCGCCGGTACGAGCGAGTTCGTCACGGCTATCCAGCTGGACACCAAGCTCGACGGCATCCCGTCGTCGGTTCTCAAGGCGGCTCTCCAGCAGGCGAAGGATGCCCGCACCACGATCCTCGCGGTGCTGAACGCAGCCATCGACCAGCCGGACGAGATGGCGCCGACCGCGCCTCGGGTGATCTCGGTGCAGATCCCCGTCGACAAGATCGGCGAACTGATCGGCCCGAAGGGCAAGACGATCAACGCCATCCAGGACGAGACCGGCGCTGACATCTCGATCGAGGAAGACGGCACCGTGTACATCGGCGCTGTCGATGGCCCGTCGGCCGAGGCGGCTCGCGCCCAGGTCAACGCCATCGCGAACCCCACCAACCCGGAGATCGGCGAGCAGTTCCTCGGAACCGTCGTCAAGATCGCGACGTTCGGTGCGTTCGTCTCGCTCCTCCCTGGCAAGGATGGCCTCCTGCACATCTCCGAGGTGCGCAAGCTCGCCGGTGGCAAGCGCGTGGAGAACGTCGAAGACGTGCTCGGCGTCGGCCAGAAGGTGCTCGTCGAGATCACCAAGATCGACGACCGTGGCAAGCTCTCGCTCGCTCCGGTTCTCGCCGAAGATGCAGACACCCAGGGTCGCGACGCGTCCTCTGAGGGTCCCGCTGACCCGGCCGAGGGCGCTGACGTGCTGAGCTCTGTCGAGTAGCTGTTAGTGAATAGGATGCCCGTCCCACTTCGGTGGGGCGGGCATCCTGCGTTAAGAGCGGCGCGCGTTAAGGACGGCGGGGTCCCTGCTCGAGCAGCTGTCGCATCCGATAGGGGATGAGTTCGCCCATCTCGAGCGCGGTCTCGGTGCGCTCGACGCCATCGCAGGCGAGGATCTTGCCGTTGATGCGGAACAGATCCTCGGCGTCGGTGCATACAGTTCGCACGAGCAGATCGGATGGCCCGCTCAGTCCGTGGGCCTGGATGATCTCGGGGATTTCGGCGAGCTGATCGACGATTGCGGCGAGCTTCTGCTGCTGCACATGCACGGTGATGAACGCCATCAACGGGTAGCCGGCGGATGCCGGATTGATGCGCCGGTCGAACGCGAGGAACACGCCGTTTGTCTCGAGTCGCGCCATTCGGGCCTGCACGGTGTTGCGGCTGAGCCCGAGCCTCTCGGCCAGCGCGACGACAGTCGAGCGTGGCTCTTCGGAGAGCGCCAGCAGCAGTTGCAAATCCATGGCATCCAGGTTGTGCATTGTGCGAAACCGTAGCACGCAAATCGGCGCCCCGATAGTGCAGATTGCTCAATCAATTTGCAAGTGGTTGTGCTCATTGATCGCCAGGCGTAGCCTCACAGTACTTTTAGCAATGACGCCAAGAGCCGGTCACCGTGCCACAAGCACCACGATCGGGATCGTGACAACAACGATCGTGACAACAAAGGTTGCGTGCAACTGTGTCGAACGAAAATGCCGGGACCGGACCGCTCACTGACCAAACGAGCGCTGGCCCCGAAAAGAACCAAGGCTCAGATACCGATACCTCCGGTCTCGTCCAGCTCCTGACTCCGGAAGGCGTGCGCGTCAGCGATCCGGACTACGATCCGTGGATCGCGGACATCGCGGCAGAACAACTCGCCGCACTCTACGAGGACATGGTCGTCGTGCGTCGCATCGACACGGAGGCGACGGCCCTGCAGCGTCAGGGCGAGATCGCGCTGTGGCCACCACTGCTCGGCCAGGAGGCCGCGCAGATCGGCTCAGGTCGTGCGCTGCGCAAGGACGATTTCGTCTTCACGAGCTATCGCGAGAACGCGGTCGCGTATTGCCGAGGTGTCGATCTCACCGACATCGTTCGCGTCTGGCGAGGCAATGCGGCATCCGGCTGGGATCCGTACGCGATCAACATGGCCACGCCGCAGATCATCGTCGGGGCGCAGACGCTGCACGCGACGGGATATGCGCTCGGCATCCAGAACGATGGCAGCGATGCCGTGGCCGTCGCGTACTTCGGGGACGGTGCGACGAGCCAGGGCGATGTCAACGAGGCGATGATCTTCGCCGCGACCTACCAGGCGCCCGTGGTGTTCTTCTGCCAGAACAACCACTGGGCGATCTCGGAGCCGGTCGAGTTGCAGGCCAGGCGCAACATCGCTGATCGACCGCCGGGATTCGGCATCCCGAGCATTCGCGTCGATGGCAACGACGTCCTTGCTGTCATGGCCGTCATGCGGCTCGCGCTCGATCGTGCGCGCGTCGGTGGGGGGCCGACCTTCATCGAGGCGGTCACGTATCGCATGGGTCCGCACACGACGGCGGATGATCCGACTCGCTACCGCGATCCTGCCGAGCTCGCGCGCTGGGCCGCGAAGGATCCGATTGCTCGCCTGGCTGCACTTCTCAGGAACGAGGGGATCCTGACTGCGGAGCTGGAGGCATCCGTTATGGCGAAGGCGGATGCTGTTGCCGCTCGGCTGCGTGCGGCCTGCATCGCGCTCGTCGATCCCGATCCGCTGACGGTCTTCGACAATGTCTACAGCGAGCCGCACTCGGTCCTCGCGCGCCAGCGGGACGAGTACAGCCGCTACCTGCGGACGTTCGTGGGTGCTGATTCAGACAATGCTGATTCAGGCAATGCAGATCCAGACAATGCCGATCCAGGCAATGCCGGCTCTGGCAAACCCGACCCAGCGCCCGGCAAGACGGTGGAGGGGGCCACGCGATGACGACTCTCACGATGGCGAAGGCCATCAACGCAGGGCTCCGCAAGTCGATGGAAGCCGACAAACGCGTCATCCTGATGGGTGAGGACATCGGTGCGCTCGGTGGCGTCTACCGCGTGACGGACGGGCTGCGGCAGGATTTTGGTCGTCGCCGCGTCATGGACACGCCGCTGGCCGAGGCCGGCATCCTCGGAACGGCTGTCGGTCTCGCGTATCGCGGCTATCGGCCCGTGTGCGAGATCCAGTTCGATGGATTTATCTATCCGGCGTTCGATCAGATCGTCAGCCAGGTGTCGAGGATGCACTATCGAACGCGCGGTGCTGTTTCGATGCCCATCACGATCCGGGTGCCCTTCGGCGGCGGAATCGGTTCGGCCGAGCACCACTCGGACTCACCCGAGGCGTACTTCACGCACACCGCAGGCCTCCGTGTGATCAGCGTTTCCAACCCGCAGGATGCATACACCATGATCCAGCAGGCCATCGCATGCAACGATCCCGTGCTGTATTTCGAGCCCAAGCGGCGTTATCACGTGAAGGGCGAGGTCGATGAGTCGGCCCCTCTGGATGACGCCATGCCCATGAGTGCCGCCCAGATCGTGGCTGCCGGAACGGATGTCACCCTCGTGACATACGGATCCCTCGTGCCAACCGCTCGCGATGCCGCGATAGCCGCTCTCGACGAGGGCGTCTCGATCGAGGTCATCGACCTGCGTTCGCTCTCGCCGATCGATTTCGAGACCGTCGAGGCGTCGGTGCGCAAGACGGGTCGCCTCGTCGTCACGCACGAGGCGGCGCACTCCGGTGGGCTGGGTGCCGAGATCGCCGCGAGCATCACCGATCGCTGCTTCGACTACCTCGAGCATGCGCCCGTGCGGATCACGGGGTTCGATGTGCCATATCCGCCATCCAAGCTGGAGTCGCACCATCTACCCGATCTTGATCGCATCCTGGACGGTGTCGATCGTGCTCTCGCCCGGCCCAATTCGCTCAGTGGTGTGGAGGACTAGGTGTCCGTCATCAAGGACTTCAAGCTGCCTGACCTGGGTGAGGGCCTCACCGAGTCCGAGCTCGTTTCGTGGCACGTTGAAGTGGGGGACACGGTTCAGCTCAACGAGATCATTGCGGACGTCGAGACGGCCAAGGCGCTCGTGGAGCTTCCGTCGCCGTACGCCGGCGTCGTTGCGCGACTCTATGTCGAGCCGGGCATCACCGTGAATGTCGGCGAACCCCTTCTGGCGTTCGAGGTCGAGGGGGACACGGATTCGAATGCCGGTGCCGATGGGACGGCGGATGCTGCCGGTTTGGATGTCGCGACGGCTGCCGCTGGTGCGTTGGATGCCGCGACGGCCGGGGATGTGACCGGGGCGACGGCCGCGATCCCTGACGACGCAGGCGACGTGCCCGAGCCGAACCTCGTCGGATACGGAGCCACGTCGGAACGCTCTGGCCGACCGGCTCGTCGTGCACGAGTGATCTTGGGGTCGGGCGTATCTCCCGTGTCCCTGGCCAGATTGTCTTCGCCGGATGCGCTGTCTGCGACTGCTGACCATCTCACGCCGGCTTCGTCGCCGGAAGCGCCGGAGCGCCCACGCTCGACACCGCCGGTGCGCAAACTCGCCAGGGACCTCGGTATCGAACTCGAGCAGATCGCCGGAACAGGCGAGCAGGGAGTCATCACGCGCGAGGACGTGCAGCGAGCCGTGAGCCCGGATGAGCAGCACGAACCGGGCGCAGCCCTGCACGAGCACGCGACGAGCGCAGCCCTGCAGCACGCGACATCCGCACCTCCGGTGCCCACGAAGCGCGAAACTCGCGGCTCGATCGAGCGCGAAACCCGGAGTCCGATCAAGGGCGTGCGCAAGTACACGGCGGAGGCGATGGTGGCGAGCGCATTCACCGCGCCGCACGTCACCACGTTCCTCACGGTCGACGTCACCCCGACCCTGGAGCTGCTCGCTCACCTCAAGCAGCTCGGTGAGTTCAGCGGCTATCGACTCAACTTTCTGACTGCGGTCGCGAAGGCGGTGTGTATTGCGGTCGCGCGTACGCCTGTCGTGAATTCACGGTGGGATGAGTCCGCGGGCGAGATCGTCCAGTTCAATTACGTCAATCTCGGTATCGCTGCGGCAACTCCTCGCGGACTCATGGTGCCGACGATCAAGGATGCGGACCGCATGACCCTGCCAGACCTCGCGACGGCGCTCGCCGACCTCGTCGAGACGGCCAAAGCCGGGCGCACCAACCAGGAGCAGCTGTCCGGCGGAACGATCTCGATCACCAACGTCGGCGTCTTCGGCGTTGACGCGGGCACCCCTATTCTCAATCCGGGGGAGGCGGCGATTCTCGCGATCGGTGCCATTCGCAGGCGACCTTGGGACCACGAGGGCCAGATCGCGCTACGCGATGTCGTGACGCTCAGCCTGTCGTTCGACCACCGCATCGTCGACGGCGAGCAGGGCTCCCGCTTCCTCGCGGATGTCGGCGCCATCCTCGCCGAGCCTGGCTTCGCGCTGACCATGGTCTAGCTGGCGAGCTCACAGCGGACGTCGCAGCTGAGTACCAGCGGCGCCATCCGTATGCGGATGGCGTCAGGCGTCTACGGAGCGGAGGGGCCACCCGCCTCAGGATGGCGTCGTCAGTGCGGCCCAGGCCATCCGTTCGAGCAGGCCGCGCACATCCGCGCGTCGAGAGGTGCGCGCGCTGTGCGGCGTCGAATTGATCAGCCCGAACGTAGCGTGAGCCCGGATGCGCAGCTCCGCTGCGTCGACATCCGCATGCAGGCGTCCGAGCACCTCTACCCACAACTCCACGTAGTCGTGCTGCAGGGCGCGAACCGCGTGCCGATCAGCAGCGGCAAGGCTGTCGAGATCGCGATCCTGAACCCGGATGACGTCGGGATTACCCAGGGCGAACTCCACGTGGAATTGGATGAGTGAGTGCAGTGCGTCCTCGTCATCCGCCGCCCGCGCCACGACCGTCGTGCCTCCGTCGAGCAGATCCTCGCTCACGCCGACGAGGAGAGCGGCCAGGACTGCCTGCTTTCCGCTGAAGTGGCGGTATACCGCCGGACCACTCACACCGACGGCGGTGCCGAGATCCTCGATCGAGACGCCATTGAACCCGTTCTGGGCGAAGAGTTGCGACGCGGCGTCGAGCAGGGCGACCCGCCGGTCCGCCTTCGCCTGGCTGCGGGGCGTCGTCGCGACAGACGCTGCCCCGCTCAAGACTTCGCCGGCCATCCGTTCTCCTGACTGCCCATGGCGGGTCACGCTGGACAACTCGGTTAATGAGCACTAACCTAAGTCCAGTTAGTGAACACTAACCGGAATCGCTAAAAGCCACAAGTTTGCACGCCACAAGCAGCACGCGAAGAGGTCGTCGATGGAGACGCTGGAGTCACCCACGAACACGTCACCCAGGAACACGCTGGCGAGCGAATGATCACGCTGACGAGCGACCTTGACTCGACCTCTCCGGCCTTTGCGGCCAACGACGCAGCACAGCGTGAGCTCGTGGTCGACTTGCGGGGGCGGATGTCCGTGGCAGCGCAGGGCGGTCCGCAACACTCCCGCGATCGACACGTCGCACGCGGCAAGCTCCTTCCGCGTGAGCGAATCGACGAACTGCTCGACGACGGCAGCCCCTTCCTCGAGATCGCACCGCTTGCGGCGACCGGCATGTACGGCGACGAGAGCCCCGGCGCAGGCGTGATCGCCGGAATCGGCCTCGTCCACGGTCGCCACGTTCTCGTCATCTCCAACGATGCGACGGTCAAGGGCGGAACGTACTACCCGATGACGGTCAAGAAGCACCTGCGCGCGCAGGAGATCGCGATCGACAACCGGCTGCCGTGCATCTACCTGGTCGACTCCGGCGGCGCCTTCCTGCCCATGCAGGACGAGGTCTTCCCTGACCGAGACCATTTCGGCCGGATCTTCTTCAACCAGGCCAGGATGTCTGCCGCCAAGATCCCGCAGATCGCGGCCGTCCTCGGCTCGTGCACCGCCGGCGGCGCATACGTGCCAGCCATGAGTGACGAGACCGTCATCGTGCGGGGCCAGGGCACGATCTTCCTCGGCGGTCCGCCGCTCGTGAAGGCCGCCATCGGCGAGATCGTCACGGCAGAGGAGCTGGGCGGCGGTGAGGTGCATGCGCGCGTATCGGGCGTCACCGACCACCTTGCCGAAAACGACAGGCATGCGCTCCAGATCGTCAGGGACATCGTCGCGACGCTTCCGCCGCCCGCCGCGCCGGCGTGGGACATCGAGCCAGTCAGCCCGCCCTCGGTCGACGAGTCCGAGCTTTACGGCGCGGTGCCGACAGACGTCCAGGCGCCGTACGACGTCCACGAGGTGATCGCCCGTCTCGTCGACGGAAGCCGCTTCCACGAGTTCAAGAAGGAGTACGGCACGACGCTCATCACGGGGTTCGCCCGGTTGCACGGACACCAGATCGGAATCGTCGCAAACAACGGCGTGCTGTTCAGCGAATCTGCGCTGAAGGGCGCCCACTTCATCGAGCTGTGCGACCAGCGCGGTATCCCGCTGCTCTTCCTGCAGAACATCTCCGGCTTCATGGTGGGCAGAGACTACGAGGCGGGCGGCATCGCCAAGCACGGTGCCAAGATGGTGACCGCGGTCGCAACGACCCGCGTGCCCAAGCTCACTGTCGTGATCGGCGGATCCTTCGGCGCTGGGAACTACTCGATGTGCGGTCGCGCGTACTCGCCGCGATTCCTCTGGATGTGGCCAGCCAGCCGCATCTCCGTGATGGGCGGCCCGCAGGCATCCGCTGTGCTCGCGACGGTCAAGCGCGAGCAGCTCGAGGGCCGCGGCGAACAGTGGTCAGACGAGGCGGAGGCAGCGTTCAAGGCGCCCATCGCCGATCGCTACGAGCAGCAGGGCAGCCCGTACTACTCGACCGCGCGACTGTGGGATGACGGCGTGATTGACCCGGCCGATACCCGCACGATCCTCGGGCTTGCTCTCGACGTGTGCTCGCGCACGCCACTGGGCGACACTTCATTCGGCCTGTTTCGGATGTGACCCAGCGATGACTGTGAGCTCAGCGATTGTGAACTCTACGATGACGGCGTTCGAAACTGTCCTGGTCGCCAATCGAGGCGAGATCGCCTGTCGCGTGATCCGCACGCTCAGGGCACTCGGCATCCGCTCCGTCGCGGTCTACAGTGATGCGGATCGGGCGGCGAAGCACGTCGCCACGGCAGACGTCGCAGTGCGCATCGGGCCGGCGGCTCCGCAGGCGAGTTACCTCAACATCAACGCGATCCTCGCAGCCGCGCGCGAAACGGGCGCACAGGCCATCCACCCCGGTTATGGATTCCTCTCCGAGAGCGCAGAATTCGCGAAGGCCTGCGAAGCCGCAGGCATCGTCTTCATCGGACCTGGCATCCGCGCGCTCGAGATCATGGCCGACAAGATCCGGTCGAAGAACCACGTTGCGTCGCACGGGGTTCCGACGATCCCCGGCATCGACAAGCCCGGGCTCAGCGACGCGCAACTCATCGAGGCGGCGGCGAGCGTCGGCTACCCGCTGCTGATCAAGCCGTCGGCGGGCGGCGGGGGAAAGGGCATGCAGGTCGTCGACCGAGAGGATGCTCTCCCCGCCGCTCTCGAGACCGCCCGCCGCATCGCGGCCTCCGCGTTCGGTGACGACACGCTCCTGCTCGAGCGACTGGTGAGTGCGCCGCGGCACATCGAGGTGCAGGTCCTCGCCGACGGTCACGGAAACGTGATCCATCTGGGCGAGCGCGAATGCTCCCTGCAGCGCCGCCATCAGAAGGTCATCGAGGAGGCGCCGTCTCCTCTGCTCGACGTCGAGACGCGCGCGCGGATCGGCGAAGCGGCCTGCCAGGTCGCGAGGAGCGTCGAGTACACCGGCGCAGGAACCGTCGAATTCCTGGTCGAGGCGTCAGCACCTGACGAGTTCTTCTTCATGGAGATGAACACGCGGCTGCAGGTCGAGCATCCCGTGACCGAGCTCGTCACGGGCCTCGACCTCGTCGAGTGGCAAGTGCGCATCGCCGCGGGGCAACGGCTCACGCTCGGGCAGGACGACGTCGCGTTGACGGGCCACGCGATCGAGGCGCGTGTGTATGCGGAGAGCCCGGAGCGCGGGTTCCTGCCGACAACGGGAACGGTGCTGGCCCTCGCGGAGCCGGCGGGCGACGGCATCCGTGTCGACAGCTCGCTCGTGCCAGGGCTCGAGATCACGCCGGACTACGATCCCATGCTCTCGAAGGTCATCGCGTGGGGGAGCGACAGGGCACAGGCACTGCGTCGGCTGGATGTCGCGCTCGCGAGCACAGCGATCCTGGGCGTTCAGACCAACATCGAGTACCTGCGCACCCTCATCGCCGAGCCGGAGGTGCAAGCGGGCGATCTTGACACGGGTCTCATCGATCGACGCCTCGGCGAGCTGCGCTTTCGAACGGCAGACCACGGCATCCTGGCCGCGGCTGCGCTGGCATCCCACGCCGAGCGCTTGGCGCTCGCCGGAGGTTCTCTGTGGCGGCAACCGAGCGGCTGGCGACTCGGGGCGCCGAGACCGGTCCGGTACAGCCTGGCGACGAGCGCGACCGACGTCGTCGACGTCCTCGTCTCCGGCACCGCGGAGCATGCCTCCGTCACGATCGGCGAGGACGCCCAGCCTGCGAGCATGGCCGACTTTTCGGAATATGAGCCTCCGGGACAGCGTTCGGGGCACCCGCGAACCCTGCTCGTCGAGTTCGGCGGCGTCACGCGTCGCCTGCACGTCGCTCACGACGGTGAGAGCATCTGGATCGGCGAGGCCGGATTCACCTGCGAGCTCTCGCTGCGTAGTCGTGGAACGCAGGTCGCCGACCAGCTGGCCACGATCTCGCGCGTCGAGGGTGAGGTGAGCCCCGACATCCGCTCACCCATGCCGGGGACCGTGATCACGGTCGGCGCAGCGACGGGAGACGTCGTCGAGGTCGGCCAGACGCTCCTCACGGTCGAGGCCATGAAGATGGAGCACAAGCTGCAGGCGACCATCGACGGCGTCGTGCATATCAACGTCAAACCGGGCGATCTGGTCAGATCCGACCAGATTGTCGCCACGATCACCACGACGGGGCCGACACAATCGGCCCTCGAGACAGACAGCGAGGCACAGCAATGACTATGACGGGTACATCGACCGGCTTCGAGCTGGCGAAGGACTACCAGGCGCTCAGCGACGAGGTGCGTGACTTCGCGGATCGGGTGGTCGCGCCCGCCGCATACGAATACGACACCAAGCGCAGCCTGCCGTACGGCATCATCGCGCAGATGGGTGAGATGGGGCTGTTCGGCCTGCCATTCCCGAGGGAGTACGGCGGCCAGGGCAAGGACTATTTCGCGCTGTGCCTCGCGGTCGAGCAGCTCGGCCGGGTCGACCAGAGCATCGGCGTGACCCTCGAGGCGGGCGTGGGGCTCGGCGTCATGCCTATTTTCCGGCGGGGGACCGAGGCGCAGAAGCAGGAGTGGCTGCCGATGCTCGCAAGCGGCAGGGCGCTCGCCGGATTCGGCCTCACCGAAGCGGATGCCGGTTCGGATGCCGCCGGTACGAAGACCACGGCTGTGCTCGAGAACGGTGAATGGATCATCAATGGCACCAAGCAATTCATCACGAATTCGGGCACCGAGATCACCAAGCTCGTGACCATCACGGCCGTCACGGGGGAGTCCGTGCGCGAAGACGGCTCCGTCAAGAAGGAGCTCACGGCCATCCTCGTGCCGGTCCCGACCGAGGGATTCGTACAGGGTCCGTCGTACGACAAGGTCGGCTGGCACACCTCGGACACGCATCCGCTCACCCTCACGAACGTCCGCGTCCCGGAGGCGAACCTGCTCGGCGAGCGCGGGCGCGGCTACGCCAACTTCGTGCAGACGCTCGACGAAGGCAGGATCGCCTTTGCCGCGCTGTGCACGGGCGCAGCCCAGGGCTGCCTCGACGAGGCCATCCGGTACGCGAAGACGCGCAATGTCTTTGGCAAGAGCATCGGATCGCACCAGTACATCGCGTTCAAGATCGCGCGGATGCAGGCGCGAGCACACACCGCCCGCCTCGCGTATTACGACGCCGCACAGAAAATGGTCAACGGAAAGCCTTTCAAGCTGGAGGCTTCTATCGCCAAGATGGTGGGAAGCGAAGCCGCCATGGACAACGCGCGGGATGCCACGCAGATCTTCGGCGGCTATGGCTTCTTGAATGAGAATCCGGTGGCCCGCCACTACCGGGACTCGAAGGTCCTCGAGATCGGAGAGGGCACGACCGAGGTTCAGCTCATGGTGATATCCCGTGCGCTGGGCTTCCAGGCCTAGCGATTCGCACGCCGCAGAAGTTCAGAACCGCATTCGAAAACCGAGGAGGAGATCGACGATGATCGACAAAGTGATCAGAAGCGCGGCGGATGCCGTCGCGGACATCCCGGACGGCGCGTCGATAGCGGTCGGGGGCTTCGGTTTGAACGGGATCCCGAGCGCGCTCATCCAGGCGCTGCACGACCAGGGCACACGCGAACTCGAGATCGTGAGCAACAATTGCGGCGTCGACGACTGGGGGCTCGGCATCCTGCTGTCCGATCACCGGATCAGGCGCACGATGAGTTCCTACGTCGGCGAGAACAAGGAGTTCGCCAGGCAGTACCTCTCCGGCGAGCTCGAAGTCGAACTGACGCCGCAGGGCACGCTTGCCGAGAAGCTGCGTGCCGGGGGAGCTGGCATCCCGGCGTTCTACACGCCGGCGGGCGTGGGAACCCAGGTCAGTGAGGGTGGGCTGCCGCAGCTCTACGCGGCGGACGGCACGATCGCCAAAGGATCAGAGCCACGCGAGGTGCGCAGCTTCGGCGGGCACGACTACGTGCTCGAGCACTCGGTGACGCCGGACTTCGCGCTCGTGCACGCGGCGAAGGCGGACCGGTACGGCAATCTCGTGTACAACGCCGCCGCAGCGAACTTCAATCCGCTGGCGGCCATGGCCGGGCGGATCACGATCGCCGAGGTCGAAGAGATCGTGGGAGCGGGCGAGCTCGACCCCAACGCGATCCACACGCCCGGCATCTTCGTGCAACGGGTCGTGCTCGCGGCGAACGCGGAGAAGCGCATCGAGCGACGAACCGTCTCGCTCTCTGCCGGAATGGAGAAGTCATGAGCCTCACGCGCAACGAACTCGCCGAGCGCGTCGCGCTCGAACTCGAAAACGGCCAATACGTCAACCTCGGGATCGGGATGCCGACACTCATCCCGAACTACATCCCTGACGATGTCGAGGTCGTCCTGCACTCCGAGAACGGGATCCTCGGTGTCGGTCCATATCCGACCGAAGACGCCGTCGACCCGGACCTCATCAACGCGAGCAAAGAGACCGTGACCGTCAATCCGGGGGCGTCCTTCTTCGACTCGGCGACGTCGTTCGGCATGGTGCGCGGCGGGCACGTCGACGTCGCGGTGCTCGGTGCCATGCAGGTCTCGGCCGCGGGCGACCTCGCCAACTGGATGATCCCGGGCAAGATGGTCAAAGGCATGGGTGGCGCCATGGACCTCGTCTTCGGCGTCAAACGCCTGATCGTCATGATGGAGCACCTCGACCGGGAAGGGAATCCGAAGATCCTGGAGAACTGCACGCTGCCGTTGACCGGCACGGGCTGCGTCGACCGCATCATTACCGATCTCGCTGTGATCGACGTGACCGACGACGGCCTCGTGCTCCGCGAGGTCGCTCCCGGCGTCACAGTCGACGAGGTCATCGCCGGAACGGGTGCTCGGCTACGGGTCGACACGAGCGTGGTCGTGAGATGAAGGAGATCGAGCAGCGCGGGCTCTACTACGAGGAGTTCGAGCCGAACACGCGCTACCTGCACCGGCCTGGCCGCACCGTGACCGAGGCGGACAACGTGATCTTCACTACCCTGACCATGAACACGCAGGCGCTGCACCTGGATGCCGCCTGGTCGGCCACGCAGCCGTTCGGCCAGCGCGTCGTGAACTCCATGTTCACGCTGTCCACGCTCGTGGGCAGTTCGGTTGCGCAGCTCACTCAGGGCACCATTGTCGCGAACCTTGGCTTCATGGAGGTGACCTTCCCGCATCCGCTGTACCTCGGCGACACCATGTACTCGGAGACGGTCGTCGAGGGCAAGAGGCTCTCCTCCTCGCGACCCGGGCAGGGCATCGTCACGCTCGTCCACACGGCCAGGAACCAGGGCGGCACCGTGGTCGCGAAGGCCGTACGCGCGGTCATGGTGTGGCGCATTCCCGTGAGCCCGGAGTGATCCGCTTCGCCATGGGGCCAGCGCTCCTGTTTTGCCCGGCGGATCGGCCCGACCGCTTCGACAAGGCGAGCAAGCGGGCGGATGCCGTGATCCTCGACCTCGAAGACGCCGTCGACCCCGCCAACCGGGCCGCTGCGCGTGAGGCGCTGATCGCGCATCCGCTGGATCTCGCCACGACGATCGTGCGTGTCAACGCCGTCGATTCGGAGGATTTCGCCCTCGACGTCGCGGCGCTCGCGAGCACCCACTATCGCACGGTCATGCTGCCCAAAGCGTCGAGTGCGCGTCAGGCCGCGGCGCTCGCGGACTACGACGTGGTCGCGCTGTGCGAGACGGCGGCGGGAGTCGCCGCCGCCGCCGAACTCGCTTCATGCCCGAACGTGGTCGCGCTCATGTGGGGCGCCGAGGACCTGATCGCATCGCTGGGTGGCACGTCGAGCCGTTTTGCGGATGGCCGCTACCGCGAGGTGGCGCGCTACGCACGCTCGGCGGTGCTCGTCGCGGCGGGTGCCGGGGACAAGGCCGCGATCGATGCTGTCCACCTCGAGATCGGCGACAGCCCAGGGCTCTCTGCCGAAGCCGCGGATGCCGCCGCGAGCGGATTTGCTGCAACCGCCTGCATCCACCCAGACCAGGTGGGAGTCATCCGCTCTGCATACCGGCCGAGCGCGGAAGAGATCGCGGTTGCCAGTGAGCTTCTCGATGCCGCGAGCCGCACGAGTGGTGTCTTCCGGTTCCGCGGGCGGATGATCGACGGCCCTGTGCTGCGTCACGCCGAGGCCGTTCTGCGCCGCGCGGGTGTCTAGCGGCCGGATCTCTGCCTCGATCGGCGAAATGGGAGCCCGTGATGAAGCTGTGATGAAAGATTCGATAACAGTTAACCCGTGTTGGTCAGGGAATCTTTATAGCATGGCTTACGCTTCTGATTAAGTGAAGCGGATTCATCTCTGACTCACGGTAGTCGGGGGATTCACAGCGTTTCGGAGGGGTCATGGCACAGCTATCGCCAAATCGGCCACGCGATCGGGCTAAGGCCGCTCGCGCAGAGTCCGCTCGTGCGGACGAGGCCGAGGCGGTGCGCAGCGATGCGCCTGGCGCCGATCCGG
>JAVECW010000090.1 GCA_030841285.1 Microbacteriaceae bacterium | reverse complement strand
AGGCCGGGTTCCTGCACATCACCGGCCGGGTGAAGGACGTGATCAACCGCGGGGGCGAGAAGGTTCCGGTGGTCGAGGTGGAAAACCTGCTCTATCAGCACCCACTCGTCGCCGACGTCGCCGTTGTTGCGATGCCGGATGAGCGGCTGGGCGAGCGCGCCTGCGCGTTCGTGGTGCCGGCACGCGCCGATGAGTCGCTCAGTTTCGAGGACATGCAGTTGTACCTGGGGCGGGCGGGCCTCTCGAAGTACTACTGGCCAGAGCGACTTGAGTTCATCGACGAGCTGCCACGCAACACCATAGGTAAAGTTCAAAAGAACGTTCTGAGAGAAATGGCAGCCGCATTTGCAGCGGCAGCGAAGGAGAGCAAGTGACGTCCATCGACCTGGCACCAGAAGGCGAGATCGTCGTACCGCTGGGCGACGAGGAGTTCCTGGCTCTCAAGCGCGACGTCGACGCCTGGGTGCGCGGTGCCGGTGAGGACTTCGCCGAGCAGATCGAGGCTACCGGCACGGTGCCGCCGGAACTGTTCCGGGAGCTGAAAGCGAACGGGTTCCTCGGGCTTGCCGCTCCGAAGCGGCTTGGCGGCCGTGGCATCCCCTTCAGCCAATATCTCGAGCTGATGGAGATCTTCTCCCGGTCGCACGCCTCCATCCGCATGCTGGTTCACGTCATCAACGGCACCTGGCGCGCGATGGACGACTTCGCCTCGGACGCCCAGCGTGACCAGTTCGTGAAGCCGTCGGTCTCCGGGGATGTGCTCGTCGCGTTCACTTTGACCGAAGCGACGGCGGGAACCGGCGCCGACATCCGCACGACCGTTCGTCGTGAGGGCGACACCTACTACCTCAATGGTGAGAAGCACCTCATCACCTTCGGCGTGAACTGCGACTACTGGCTGCTGGCCGCCCGCCTCGAGGGAACTCGTGGTCATGAAGGAACGGTCGCTCTGCTTGTACCCAATTCCGGGTTGCCGGGCGCCGAGGTCATTGACGACTCCGCCACGATGGGCGTGCGCGGCACCGACCACGCCATCCTCCGATTCAGCGAGGTGCCGGTGCCCGTCGCGAACCGCCTCGGCGAAGAGGGCCAGGGCTTAGCGGTGACGCTCGGCGGATTCCTGCTGCCAAGCCGCATTTCGGTGGCGATGAGCTGCGTCGGGCTGGCTGAGCGCGCACAGGAACTCGCGATCGACTACGCCACCCGCCGAGAGACCTTCGGCAAAAAGCTCGCCGAACGGCAGGCGATCCAGTTCTACCTCGCCGAGAACTACGCAGACATCGCCGCGGCTAAGGCGCTGGTGATGCAGGCGGCCAAGGCCTTCGAAACCGGAGCTCCGGATGCGGCCGTGCTCTCAAGCGCCTCGAAGATGATCGCCGTCGACATGCTCTCCCGGGTCACCGACAAGGCTCTCCAGGTTCACGGTGGGCAGGGGTACTGGAAGCGCAACGCCATCGAGCGCGTCTACCGCGACGCCCGCGCCCAGCGCTTCGAGGAGGGCACGAACGAGATCCAGAAGCTGATCGTCAGCCGCGCTGTCATCGCCGGCGACGTCAGCAACTAAGGCGCTACCAGCCTCACCAGCCTCACCGCTCCACTTCACCACCCCTCACCGGTCGTAACCCTCAGGAGAAATCTGCCTCATGGCAAGCACAACCGAAAAACAGGTCGCACTCATCACCGGTAGCTCGCGGGGCATCGGCCGAGTGCTCGCGCTCAAGCTGGCGGCCAAGGGCACAGACCTCGTCATCAACTACAAGAGCAACCGGGAGCTTGCCGAGCAGACGCTCGAAGACGTTCGAGCGGCAGGCGCCGACGGCATCGTCGTGCAGGCCGACATCGAAGAGCCCGACGATATCGAGGCGATGTTCCAGACGATCAAGGAGCGCTTCGGCAAGCTCGACGCGTTCGTGGCGAACGCCGCGGCCAGCGCTTTCAAGCCGGTTTCGCAGCTCAAGCTCCACCACCTCGACCGCAACTGGGCGATGAACGTGCGATCGTTCGTGCTCGGCGCGCAGCGCGCCGTCGAACTCATGCCGGAAGCCGGCGGCCGTATCGTGGTCGTCACCAGCTACGGCTCGCTACGGGCGTTCCCCACCTACGCGTCGCTCGGTGCCGCGAAGGCCGCGAACGAGGCGTACGTGAAGTTCATGGCGACCGAGTTCGGCCCGAGAAACATCACCGTCAATGCGGTGAACGGCGGCCTCATCGACACCGACTCGCTCGAGTTCTTCTACAGCCGGGTTCCCGGCATGGCCCCGATGCAGAGCGTGATCGAGAAGGTGCCGCTCGGTCGTCCAGGCACCGCGGACGACATGGCCTCCGCCATCGAATTCCTGCTCTCCCCGTCGGCCGGTTACATCACCGGCCAGACGCTGTCGGTGGACGGCGGCCTCACCGTCGTCGCGCCGCCGTTTTGGGCAGACACCACCGGTGACCTGAGAGCGTCCGTCTTCGGGTCGGAGGGCTAACACTTCATGGCCGCCGCGCTGCCCCTCCTGCGCACGCCGTGGCAGCTCGGCGCGTTGCGGATCCCGCACCGTGTCGTCATGGGCAGCATGCACACCGGTCTCGAGGTCGGCGACGACGGTGAAGCGCTTGCCGCCTTCTACCGGGAACGCGTTGAGGGCGGCGCCGGGTTGGTGATCACCGGCGGTCTCGCCGTAAGCGAGATCGGCCGCGGCGGGCCAGACTACGCCGTGCTGCCCGAGGCGGCCCCCCGCCTTGCGGTCGCGGCGCGAGCCGTGCACGAGGCGGGCGGGCTCATCGCGGCCCAACTCTTCCACGCCGGCCGCTATGCGGTGCTTCCGGAAGGATCCGTCGCGCCATCCGTGGTGCCGTGGCGTGCCGCACGCGGCATCGTACCGCGGGCGCTCGAGGGGCACGAGGTGCTCGCCACGATCGACGACTTCGCGCGCGCGGCATCCGCAGCCCATTCCGCAGGGTTCGATGCGGTGGAGGTGATGGCCTCGGAGGGATACCTGGTCAATCAGTTCTGTTCCCCGATCACCAATCTGCGCGACGACGAATGGGGCGGGGACGCCGCCCGGCGACGGCGCTTCGCGGTCGAGCTGGTGACCGCGGTGCGGGGGGCCGTGCCGACCGGAATGGCGGTGCTCGTGCGAATGTCAGGCAATGACCTGATGCCCGGCTCATCCACGCCGGACGAAATCAACGCCCTCGCGCTCGCTCTCATCGACGCAGGCGTGGACGGAATCAGCGTCGGGGTCGGCTGGCACGAATCGGTGGTGCCGACCGTACAGGGGTCGGTACCGCGCGGAGCCTGGCTCCCCGAGGCTGAACGGATCGCCGCGGTGGTGGGCGGCGCTGTTCCGGTCATCGCCAGCAACCGAATCAATGACCTGCGCGATGCCGAACGGGTGCTCGCACGAGGCACCGTCGATGCCGTCGCTCTCGCGCGTCCTTTCCTCGCCGACCCGACGATCGTCGCCCGCAGCTTCGCCGGCGATTTCGACCGTGTGAACTCCTGCATCGCCTGCAACCAGGCCTGCATCGACCGTTCGCTGGTGTTCCAGCCGGTCTCTTGCCTGGTGAATCCTCGGGCCGGTCGTGAGACTGTGTTTCCCCTCGACCTCCCGGCGGCGCGTTCCCGCGTCGCTGTGGTGGGTGCCGGCCCGGCCGGTCTGACCGCCGCCGTCGACCTCGCCCGCCGGGGGCACGCGGTGACCCTGTTCGAGGCGGAAGAACCGGGCGGGCAGTTCGGACTCGCCGCCCGCATCCCGGGCAAAGAGGACTACGCGCTCACGGTCTCGTCGGCTCTCGCCGAGCTCGACGTCCTCGGCGCGGCGCTGTCGTTCGGAGTGACCGCAACCACAGCTGAACTCGCGGAATTCGACGGAGTCATCGTCGCGACCGGGGTGCGCCCGCGCACCATTGACATCCCCGGGGCCGACCTTCCTCATGTGATCAGCTATGAGCACGCCATCCAGCACGGCGTGCCGGACGGACCGGTGGCGATCATCGGTGGTGGCGGCATCGGGGTGGATGTCGCGAGCTTCCTCGTCGAGTCGCACGACGAGCGGTCCCGCGCGCTCGAATTCTCCGCCAGGTTCGAGCTCGGCCCGACTGACGAGCTGGCGCGATCCGGATCGGCGCTATCCGGATCATCGGGACGACGCGCGATCGCCCCACGGCCGGGCAGCGAGGTGACCATCCTCCGCCGCTCAGGCAAATTCGGTCAGGGCGTCGGCATCTCCTCGCGCTGGGTGGTGCTATCGAATCTGCGCGCCGCGGGGGTACGGATGCTCGGCGGAGTGCAGTATCGCGCGATCACGCCTGACGGGGTGGAGGTCGAATCGGCCGAGGGGGTGGAGCTGGTTCCGGCACGCACGGTCGTTGTCTGTGCCGGCCAGGTGGAGCGGTCGGGGCTCGTGGATGAGCTCGTCGCCGCGGGCATCCGCCACTTGGTTGTCGGCGGTGCGCGGCGCGCGGACGGCGTTGACGCGGTGCGCGCGACCTCCGAAGCTCTGGCCGCAGCGCGGGAGATCACGACCGCGCCCCGGTAATGGACGGC
>JAVECW010000031.1 GCA_030841285.1 Microbacteriaceae bacterium | reverse complement strand
CGCGAGCGCGCGGCCGAGTCCGGTGGAGCATCCGGTTATGAACCAAGTGGTCATGTCGTTCGGTTCCTTCCTGCAGGGTACTGAACAGTTTGCATCAGCGAGCTGAGTGGGTGAGGAGCGGTGGTTCATCCTCGCCGAGATCGATGAGTTCCGCAGCCGCCTCCCCCATTGGCCGGAGCCGACCCCGTCCAAAGTCGGAAACCTCTCCGGATGCTGGAGAGTCAGCCCATCGTGGACCTAGTGTTCGCTAGACAGACCTAGCACTAGGGCTGGCTCGCTGAGCCGCGCTGATGACTCTCAGCATCGCGTCGTGAAGGTCCCGCAGTTCGCCCTCGTTCAGCCCGAGCCGTTTCGCCATCGTGGCCGGAATCGTTTCGGCCCTGGCCCGCAGGGCCCTGCCTGCGGCCGTTAGCGAGATGCTGAGGGTGCGCTCGTCGCCTGTATCGCGCTCGCGGTGAAGGTAGCCCAGCGCTTCGAGCCGCTTGGCCAGCGGCGACACCGTCGCCGGTTCGAGCCCGAGCAGTTCGGCGAGCTGTTTGAGCGATAGCTGCGTGTGCTGCCAGAGCGCAAGCATTACCAGGTACTGAGGGTGAGTGAGGTTGAGCGGTTCAAGCACAGGCCGGTATGCGTTGACGACTGATCGCGAAGCGACCGACAGGGCGAAGCAGACCTGGCTCTCAAGGGCGAGCGGGTCGCGGGTCTCGGCGGCCACGATCACTCCGCCGGGGTTGGGCAGTGCAGGCGAGTCGAGGTTCTGTAGTCACCGTTCCGCTCGACGGTGTGCTCGGTCATAGGAGCGCCACACAGCGGACACGCCCCATCCGCGCGACGGATGTCCGGACCCTCCGGATGCCCCGCACCGATGTCCGCGGGGCCGGTGAAGGTTCGCACGACGTCGTTGGCCTTCTCGTAGAAGCGCCAGAACTTGCCAGCCATAGGTGATGTACCTCTCTCGTTTCTCACTGCACTAATTCTTAGTGTACTAAGTAAGAGTCGAGCGACTTTATTCCGGAGCGGAGTGGAACGGATGCCCCGGCCCTCACGGAGGGCCGGGGCATCCGTTCAGCGATAGCGCGCTACTGGGTCTCGGCGCTAGAACGCCCAGCGCGGATCTATGTCGTGAGTTCGGGCGCTCGGCTCGCTTGGCGCGACGACATGAGTGCCGTGGCTCTCTCGTTCTGCGCTGCCGGATGCTTCCCCTCGGTGGCGAAACCTCTCAATGAGGTCGCGACCCATGTCTTTCGCCCGCAGCGCGGCCTCGGCGTCGCCCTCCGTGGCGTTAATGATCGAACCCTTCATGAGGACATGCCACGACAACGCGAACTCCTCCGGATTCCGGAAGTTCGCTTCCCTGGCGAGGGTGGCGATGATGCCACGGATAGTCTGCAGGTGTTCGATGCTCGACCTGCCCAGCGGATGCGTCTTGCCCATCTCGACCAGGACGTTGATGAACGTGCACGCCTCGTAGTCGTCGCGGTGGAACCACTCGTCGAACACGTCGAAGATAGCGAGCAGGCGCTCCTCGGGTGTCTTCCCCCGGGCGCGCGCACCCGCTTGGACCTTGCCGAGCGTCCACTCGCGTTCGCGGATGTCCAGGCACTGCCTGACCACCTCGTCGCGTGACCCGAACTCCTGCTCGACATACTCGCGAGAGACGCCGGACGCCGCTTCGATGTTGTCCCAGCCGAGGTCCTTCACCCCATGCTGCAAGATCAGAGGATAGGCGGCCGCGAGAACGCGTTGGCGGAGGTCTGACGCGGGCGGTGCCACCCGGTCGCTCCGCTTCTCGGCGTCGTCTCCCGCTGCAGGTGCGTTCGGGCTCGCCCAAACAACTCGAGCGGGCTGAGTGCCGATGTGCGTCACGCTCAGAGGGGTGCAAGGCGTTACGAGTAGCAGTTCGACCCCTGTGGCATGGGCAAGCGTTACAAGCTGCGATTCGCCGCGGACGACGGCATCCCGTGCGTGGCCGACGAAGATCGACGCCATCGGCTCGGTAACAAGGAACTCCCGCCCGCCGTGAGATACGAGGATCGAAAACGAAGTCCCCCCGTCATCTCGTGACCCGGGCGAAGCGCGCTCAACCGACGAAGCGTGCTCCTTCTTCCCCAACTCATCTCGGATCGTCATCTTCGACTCCTCACTTTGCGCCAGCGTCTCACCACATTCGCTGATCACTGGCAAACCCGCAAGTCCCCGCTGAAGAAGAATAGGTAAACAAATCGGCGCGTTACCTTCCTGTTCTAACGTGGGAGGATGTCGCGTCCGCCCAACCTGGCAATTTCACCCGGCCACAGGTCGGGTGCGATCGATGCGGTGCGGGTGCTCGGCGTGATTGCCGTCGTCGCCGGCCATAGCCTGGCGCTACCGTTCGTGCGGCCGCTCGTCTACAGCTGGCATGTGCCGCTTTTCTTCTTCCTCACGGGCTACTTCTGGTCCCGTGAGCGAGGCATCCGAGCTGAGCTATTGGCACGGGGGCGCACGCTCGGGTTACCGTACGTGTCGTGGTTTGTGGTGATCGCCTGCGCGTTCGTGCCGTTGGACGCACTTCTGGAGACGTTGACCCCCAGCCGCCTCCTTGGCCCGTTCTACAACGGTGAGCTTTCCGCGATGCCATTCACCACCTTCTGGTTCGTCTCAGCGTTGTTCGCCACCGCCCTGCTCATGCGCTGCGTGTCGGGCCTTCCCTGGCCCATCATGTGGGGGCTGGGCATCGCGGGATCCGTCGCGGGCTTCCCCATCGGTGGCGTGCTCGCCCAGACACCGTTCGCGGTCGGATCCGCGGTTCCCTGCCTGATCTTCGTCCTTCTCGGGACCCTCGCACGCACCCTTCGGCCGCGAGTGGCCAGGGCCGGCCTGGTTGGATTCGTGCTTCTCGCCGTCAGTGCGGCCCTCGTCGCAGGCAGGCTGGCCCTACCCCTGGACATCAAGCAAGGGAACTACGGCACACCCGGGCTTAGCGACCTGGTCGCGGCGGCCATCTCATTCGGCTTGATCCTCGTGGCCGAGACCGTCTTCACGCATCTCCGACCGCGAATTCACCGCGCTGCGACGGGCCTCTCACGCGCTGGGTTTGTCGTGGTCTTGGCCCACCCGCTCGTGCTGTGGGTGCTGCTGAAGTTCACGCCCGGCCTCCCGAACGCGCTGATCTTCGCCATCACCCTGACTGTTCCATGGGTGGTGGGACTTGTAGCCGTTCGCACCCCCGCCGCCCGATGGCTCACCGGCGCCGACCGCCTTCCGAACCAGCGCACGGAGGTACACGATGACCGCGTTCCGGTGAGGCGCCGCGGCGGTCTCTGATCGTGTCAGAATGGTACGCCGCAGGTCAGTATGGCGTTGGCGTACGGGGTGGCCTCGCCCGTGCGGATGAAAAGACGCGCGTCAGCCGACATCGTTTTGAGGTCGGAGTGACTCACGTAACGGATGTCCGCAAATCTGGTCGTGAGCCACGGCTCCGCCACTGTCCCCATGATCTCCTGGGCGGCGGTGCACCGGTCGAAGACGAGATCGCCAACCAGGGCATCGAGCGTTTGCTCCAGGCGAGGGACGCCGTGGACGAGCGCGAGATCGATTACAGGAACACCGCCGGGTATTGGTAGCCCGCAGTCCGCGACCACCACGGTGTCTCCGTGGCCAAGTCTGCTGACCGCAGCGTTCAGGCGGGCGTTGAGGATACCGCTTCTTTTCATTGCATGACCTCTGGCAGGCGATCGGTGAGAGTGGAGTATGACGATTGGGTTCGACAGCCTCAGTTCTGCGGGTTCACGACCGACTTCAGCGTCCCAGGCTGAGTGGTCGATCGGAGAGCTGCATCGACGTCATCCAACCCGAAGTGTCCCGTGACCATCGAGTCGAGGTCGACCTTGCCGGACCGCACGAGCTCGATGGCGGTCGGCCAAGTATTCGCGTAGCGGAATATA
>JAVECW010000020.1 GCA_030841285.1 Microbacteriaceae bacterium | reverse complement strand
TTGAGCCCGCCGAACGAGCGGACGCAAAGAAGCGGATGCTCGCAATCGGGAAGTCGCGCTCCTCCAGCAGGCGGCGCATCACCGCGCCGACCTGGCCGGTCGCCCCAACGACACCGACGTTGACTGGCCGTGTCTCGTTCATCTAGCGGCCCGTTCCGGCGTAGACGATTGCGGTGCCTTCACCGTCGAGGCCGAACGCGCGGTGCACGACCCTGGCCGCCTCGTTGACGCTGTCCGCGCGTGTGACGACCGAGATCCGGATCTCGCTCGTCGAGATCATCTCGATGTTGATGCCGGCCTCGTACAGCGCCTCGAAGAGCTTGGCCGACACGCCCGAATTGGTGCGCATGCCGGCGCCAACGAGGGCGAGCTTGCCGATCTGGTCGTCGTACTGCAGACTCTGGAACCCGACGTCGCCCTGCTCAGCCTTGAGGGCGGTCAGCACGCGCTGCCCCTCCGACTTGGGCAGCGTGAAGGAGATGTCGGTCAGGCCGGTCGCGGCGGCGGACACGTTCTGCACGATCATGTCGACGTTTGCATCGGTCTTGGCGACGATCTTGAAGATCTGCGCGGCCTTGCCGGGAACGTCTGGAACTCCGACGACCGTGATCTTGGCTTCGCTGAGGTCTGTTGCGACACCGGCGATTATGGGAGCTTCCACTGCGCTTCCGTCTTCCTGCTTCGCGGCCTCGGCCGCATTTTCGTTGAGCACGAGCGTGCCCTCATTGTTGTTGAACGAGGAGCGCACGTGGAGGATCACTCCGTGGCGCCTCGCATATTCCACTGCTCGTATATAGAGAACCTTGGCGCCGGCGGCGGCGAGCTCAAGCATCTCCTCGCTCGAGATGCGGTCGATCTTGCGCGCGTTCGGCACGATGCGGGGGTCGGCAGTGAAAACGCCATCGACATCCGTGTAAATCTCGCAGATCTCGGCGCCCAGGGCCGCAGCAAGCGCGACGGCCGTCGTGTCCGAGCCGCCGCGACCGAGGGTCGTGATGTCTTTCGTGTCGCGGTTGAAGCCCTGGAAGCCCGCGACGATCGCGATCGCGCCGTCGTCGAGCGCATCGCGGATGCGACCAGGGGTGACGTCGACGATGCGAGCCGCGCCGTGCTGGGCATCCGTAATCATTCCGGCCTGGCTGCCGGTGAAGGAGCGCGCGTCGTATCCCATGCTCTTGATCGCCATCGCGAGCAGCGCCATCGAGATGCGCTCCCCCGCCGTCAGCAGCATGTCCAGCTCGCGCGGCGCGGGAATCGGCGTCACATCGTGAGCGAGGTCGAGCAACTCGTCGGTCGTGTCGCCCATTGCGGAGACGGCGACGACCACTTCATTGCCTGCCTTGCGCGTCTCGACGACGCGCTTGGCGACGCGCTTGATGCTTTCGGCGTCGGCAACGGATGATCCGCCGTACTTCTGCACGATCAAGCTCACGAGTACTCCTGGTGTGGGGAAAGGCGACCAGCGCCGAAGCCTTATTCTATCCGGTGCATGCGCGCACGCTGGCGAGTGTGACGGACCTGTCAGGCGTTGATCAGATCAGGCCTAGCCGGAGACGACGCGACGGCCCTCGAACGCGCGACCGAGCGTGACCTCGTCCGCGTATTCGAGATCGCCGCCGACCGGAAGCCCCGATGCGAGCCGCGTCACGCGGATCTCGAGCGTCGTGAGGAGGCGGCTGAGGTAGGTGGCTGTCGCCTCGCCTTCGAGGTTGGGGTCCGTCGCGATGATGACTTCCTGCACGGTGCCGTCGGCGAGGCGCTGCATGAGCTGGCGGATCCGCAGGTCGTCGGGTCCGACGCCGTCGATCGGACTGATTGCTCCACCGAGCACGTGGTACAGGCCGCGGAACTCGCGGGTGCGCTCAATCGCGACCACATCCTTGGCCTCCTCGACCACGCAAATGAGGGCAGGGTTGCGGCGCGGATCCCGGCAGATCGCACAGGTATCCTGCTCCGAGACGTTGCCGCAGATCTCGCAGAAGCGCACCTTGTCGCGTACCTCGAGCAGCACCTCGGCGAGCCGCGTGACGTCGAACTGCTCGGTCTGCAGGATGTGGAAAGCGATGCGCTGCGCCGACTTCGGCCCGATTCCGGGAAGCCTGCCGAGCTCGTCGATCAGCTCCTGGATGATCCCCTCGTACATCGGCTACCTCGCTCCGGTCGGCGGGGCTGGCTGCTCCTCGATGAAGCTCGCGCCGAGGATCTCACGCACGACCGACTCGCCGTAGCGCTGCGGCTCCTGGAAGGAAACGGACGATGCGGCCCGTTCCTCCTCTGCTTTTCCAGTCGGTTGGGACTTTGCGGTCGGCTGGGTCGACGGGAGCGGCCGGACCGCCGATGGCGGCTCCGGCTCGAAGGGCGGTTCTGTCTCGGGCGGCGGTTCCTCGTCGAAGGGCGGCTCGCCGTCGGGAGCGGATGCCCGACTCGGAGCTGGGTCACTGCTCGGAGCGGGCGGCGCGCTCGGGACGGACTCGCTCGGTTGTGCGGCATCCGAACCCGGGATCGCAATCGTCGCCCAGGACGTCGTCTGGGCCGCCGAGGTTTTCTGGGTGGCCCGCTTCGCGGGTGCGCTCGGGGCAGCTTCGTTCGTCGGTGCCGGATCTGCTGGTGTCGGATCGGCCGGTGCCGGATCGGCCGGCGCCGGATCTGCCGGTGCGGTTCCCCTCTGCGTGGGTTCCGTTGCTGCGGCATCCGCGCGTGCGACGAACTTGACCCGGATGCCCAGGACGTCGACGATCGCCTGGCGCAGATACTCGCTCACGCCCTGGCCCGGCCCCTGCTGGCGGAAGCTCGACACATCGTTATCGCTCGGGAACGACAGCGTAAGCACGTCGTCCTTGTACGACCGGACCTGGGCCGTGAAGACGACCATCCAGGCGCTGCGCTTGGCCTTCTGCACCGCGTCGAGCACCTGCGGCCAGGCATCCTTGATCTGCTGGGTCGTTACGTCGCCGATGGAGATTACGGGGGCGGATGTCGCCGTCACGGGTGCCGCCACTGCCGAGGTCTCGGCGGTGGATGCGGTTGGAGAGGTCTGGGCCTCCGCCTGGGCCGCGGCTGCCGGAGTCTCGATACCGCCTACGGCAGCGCGGCCTGCGCCACCGGCGACCCGATCAGCGCCTGCGGCAACCCGACCAGCAGCAGTGGCGGCGCGATCAGCACCAGGTTCGCCGCGACCGGCACTATCCGCTGCCCGTCCGCCATCCGCTACTCTTCCGGTCTCCGCCACGCGGGTCTCACCGGATGGCGCAGCGTCGCTGACTCCGACGCGGCGCTCGAGGCGCTCGACCCGCGCGAGCGCACCGCGCTCGGTATCGTCGCTCGACGGGATGAGCGTGCGAGCGATCATGAGCTCGAGGTGCAGTCGGGGGGAA
>JAVECW010000003.1 GCA_030841285.1 Microbacteriaceae bacterium | reverse complement strand
CTGCCCCAGTTCGACCCTGCCCTCGAGCTGACCGGCCCGCTTCCGATCGTCGCGAAGCGACGCCTCGGCGAGTCCGACCTTGTGGTCTACCCGCTCGCCCTCGGCGGAAACGTCTTCGGCTGGACGGCCGACGGCGACTCCTCGCACCAGATCATGGATCGGTATAGCGCTCTCGGCGGCAACTTCATCGACACGGCCGATGTCTACTCCGGTGGCCGAAGTGAGGTGCTCGTCGGCTCGTGGATGCGCGAGCGGCGTAACCGTGACCAGATCGTCCTTGCTACGAAAGTTGGACGCCACAAGGACAATCCCGGCCTCAGTTCGGTCAGCATCGTGCGGGCCGTCGAGGCCTCGCTCGAACGACTCCAGACCGATTGCATCGACCTGCTCTACTTCCACGATGACGACCTGTCCGTGCCCATGGAGGACAGCCTCGCGACCGCCGAGTGGCTCATCGAGAGCGGCAAGGTGCGCTACCTGGCCGCGTCGAATTTCTCGGCAGATCGCCTCATCGAGGCACGCATCCTCTCGTCAACCGGGCTCCCGCAGTTCGTCGCGATACAGACCCACTACAACCTGCTGCACCGCGCGGAGTTCGAGGGTGACCTGCGCATTGTCGCGTCGGCCCAGGGTCTCGCGGTCATGCCGTATTACGCGCTCGCCAACGGCTTCCTCACGGGAAAATACCGGGCGAAAGAAGACCTGGCAGACACCGCGAGGGGAGCCCGCGCGGCGGAGTACCTCAACCGGCGCGGCCACCGCGCGCTCGCCGCGCTCGATCGGGTCGCGCGAGTGCACGGGAGCAGCATCGGCAGCGTTGCGCTCGCCTGGTTGCTGGCCAAGCGCAACATCACCGCACCGGTCGCCAGCGCAAGCAGGCCGGAGCAGGTCGACGCTCTGATGGCCGCAGCGAGCATCCGTCTCACTCGTGCGCAGATGCTCGAGCTCGACCGCGTCTCCGAGTAGACCGCGCCGTCGATAGACTGCGCCGATCGATACGCAGGTCTCAGGCTTCCGCGCGGTTGGCTTCCGCGAGGATGCGAGCGGCCGAGCGGTGCAGTGCCGCGCTTGCCGCGACCGGGTCGCCGACGTAGCCGCCGGCGAGAGCGCCGTCGCGCGCGAGGATCAGGTCGTCGGCAGCGTCTCCGGGGTGCGGGTGTCCCAGGTCGCGCATGAGCCCCTCGATGCGGTTCGTGTACCAGTCGCGGTGTGCCGTGACCGCGATGCGGACGGGGTGGGTCGGATCCGCGAATTGCGCGGCCGCATTGATGAACGGGCAACCACGGAAGCCGGGCCGCATCGCCTCGACGCCGATGTCCTCGACGAGGGCAAGGATGACCCCGCGCGGATCGCCGAGCTTGCGTTCCTGCTCGTCGAAGAATTCACGAACCCGTTGGTCGCGGCCCTGGACATAGGAGATGATCAGCAGATCCTTGGAGCGGAAGTGCTTGTAGAAGGTCGCCTTGGTCACCCGCGCGCCGGCGATGATGCGATCAACACCCACGGTGTGGATGCCGTCGGCATAGAACAACTCATCGGCCGTCGCGAGGATCTTGAGCTTCGAAGGCGCGGGCGGCCGGATGGTTGAACGGGCACTTACGACCATCCGGCCGACTCCTCTACAGCAGAAGCGATCGGGTTCGCTTCGTCTCAGTACACGTCCGCAACGTTCTAGGTCTCGTCACGGTTCGTATTCGTGTGAACAGTATATCGGTAGGTAGACCAGTCTGTGTGTCCGCATCCTTGCGGACCTCGTCCGCCATGCGCCGTGCCGTAGTGTTGGTGCTGATGAACGGCGCAGTTGACCTCCCTCTTGGCCTGGCCGATCTTTCGTTCGCGGCATCCGGCGACGCCCTCGTTCGACGCACGGTGCTGCCGAGCGGCGTGCGCATCCTGAGCGAGCAGGTGCCGGGTTCGCGCAGCGTGACCCTCGGCTACTGGGTTGCCGTCGGATCGCGTGACGAGCTGCCGGCCGAGTCAGCCCACAGCGGCACTCCGGCGCACGCGGCGAGCTTCGGCTCGACCCACTTCCTCGAGCATCTGCTCTTCAAGGGCACCACCACGCGTACGGCGCTCGACATCGCGATCGCGTTCGACTCGGTCGGCGGCGAGCACAACGCCGTGACGGCCAAGGAATACACCTGCTACTACGCCAAGGTCCAGGATCGCGATCTCCCCATGGCCGTCGAGGTCATCGCCGACATGCTCACGTCGTCGCTCCTCGACCCCGTCGAGTTCGAGAATGAACGCGGCGTGATCCTCGAGGAACTCTCGATGGCAGAGGACGACCCCTCGGATGTCGCGAACGAGAGGTTCTTCGAAGCCGTTCTTGGCGAGCATCCGCTTGGTCGCCCGATCGGCGGTAGCCCCGAGGCGATTCGCGCTGCGACGCGCGACGCGGTCCTGACGCATTACCGCGCAAACTACCGGCCACAGGACCTCGTGATCACGGCCGCCGGCGCGGTCGATCACGACCTGCTGGTCACCGAGGTCACGCGAGCCCTCACCAGCGCAGGCTGGGATCTGCAGCGCACGGCGGCCCCAGTGCCCCGGCGAAGCGTGAACGAGGTCGCGATCGAGCGCGGCAACGCCATCCTCACGGTCAACCGGCCAATCGAGCAGGCCAACATCCTTCTGGGCGTCCCCGGGCTCGTCGCCTCCGACGAGCGCCGCGTGACCATGAACGTCCTCAACTCGATCCTCGGCGGGGGAATGTCGAGCCGCCTCTTCCAGGAGGTGAGGGAGCGCCGCGGCCTCGCCTACTCGGTCTACTCGTTTGCCGCAAGCTACTCGGACGCCGGCGTCTTCGGCCTTTACGCTGGCTGCTCCCCATCGAAGGCGACGCAGGTCACCGAGCTCATGCTCGCGGAATTGAACCGCCTCGCGAAGGGTGGCGTCACGGCAGACGAGCTCAAGCGCGCCGTCGGCCAGATCTCGGGTGGATCGGCACTCGCGCTCGAGGACTCGGACACGCGGATGTCGCGGCTGGGCCGTTCGGAGATCACGCTCGGCGAATTCATCGACCTCGACGAGAGCCTGCGGAGGCTGCACCTCGTCACGGCGGGTGACGTCCAGGAGCTCGCGGCCGACCTCGCAGGCCGCCCGCTCTCGGTCGCTGCGGTCGGCAGCGTCGACGACAACACGTTCGCCTCGATCGTTTCCTAACCCGAAAGCGAAACACGGAAAGGCTGTACAGTGCCGCACTACCTCTACCTCGTTCGTCACGGCGAACAGCAGGATGCCGAACACGGTCTCGACGACGGACCGCTCTCCAGCCGCGGCAAGCGCCAGGCCCAGCTCATCGCAGAGCGACTGAGCGGCGTTCCGTTCACGGGCGCGTACCACTCACCGCTCAACCGCGCGGCTGAGACCGCGGCGATCATGACAGAGCGCATGCCCGCGCTCAAGCCGGAGCCGTCGAGCCTGCTCTTCGACTGCATTCCGTCGGGTCCGACCCCTGACATGCCCAAGGCGTTCGAATCGTTCTTCGGGGCGGTGACCGGGGCGGAGGTCGAGGCAGGCCGCGCCCAGATGGAGGATGCCGTCAGCGAGTTCCTGACACCGGCTCGCGGCGACCGCCATGACCTCCTGATCACGCACAACTTCGTCATCGGGTGGTTCGTGCGGCACGTGTTCGATGCGCCGGAGTGGCGCTGGCTCGGCCTCAACCAGGCCAACTGCGGGCTCACGATCATCCGCGTCAGGTCGGCGAAGCCGCCCGTCCTCGTCGTGCACAACGATCTCGGCCACCTGCCGGTCGAGCTGCGTACCGGCCTGCCCGAGGTCCAGCCGGTCTGAATTCGTAGCAGCTGGACTTCCGTAGGAGTGGGGCCGGGCCGGCCGCCTCAGCGCAGCGGCTTGCCGTACCAGTTCGTCGCGTTGGGATTGTGGTTGTACGCGGGGATGTCCAGGTAGCCGCTGCGGCGATACAGTCGGCCGGCGGCTTCGAGGCTCGCGTTGGTGTCGAGAACGATCTCGTCGGCGCCGAATGCCAGGGCGCGACGCTCCAGCTCGTCGAGCATGGCCTTCCCCGCGCCGGTTCCCCTGCATGCCGGATCAACCCACAGGTGCTTGACCTCGTAGCGGATCGCGGCCGGTGTGTCCGGCGTCTGCTCGCGATCCTCGATTCGCCGGATGCCTCCGCATCCGATCGGGGACGACGTCTCGTCGAGCGTGAGGAGGAAGACACCTGCGGGCGAAACGAAATGCTCTGGTGCGGGAAGCGTGGTGCGGTATGCGCCCTGGGCAGACGGGAACGTGCGCTCCCGGTCCGCGAAGTAGTCGCCGAGCAGCCGAACTGCGCGCGCATCCGTCGTGGGAACCTCCGTAAACGACACCATGCATCCAGCGTATGTGGCGCGGCAGGGCGACTGGACCACCGGCTAGGACGGGACCACCGGCCAGGACGGGGACACCGGCTAGATTGAGACGGTGAAGATACGCGTCGCTGTGGTTGGAGCAACCGGCAAGCTGGGTTCAGGGACCGTTCGACTCATCGAGGCCGCAGACGACCTGGAACTCGTCGCAGCGCTCGACTCGAAGTCGCCACTCGCCGACATGCTCGGTGCTGATGTCGTGGTCGACATGACGCTTCCGGCCGTGAGCCCCGGCGTCGTCGAGTTCGCGGTCGAGCACGGGCTCAACGTGCTCGTCGGCACCTCTGGCTGGTCGGCGGACCGCATCGCCGAGCTCGAGCGCCTCGTCGCGAAGCACGAAGGAACAGGCGTCGTCATCGTCCCCAACTTCTCACTCGGATCGGCGCTTGCGACTGCGTTCGCTACGGTCGCCGCGCGATTCTTCGACTCGATCGAGATCATCGAGGCGCACAGCGCGAGCAAGATCGACTCGCCATCCGGCACGGCCGTCCGCACGGCCGAACTCATCGGCGCCGCCCGAGCCGACCGCGGTCCGGTCGCGGCACCCCACACCGACCAGCGAGCTCGAGGCCAGCAGGTCGCGAGCGTCCCGATCCACAGCCTGCGCATGCAGGGGATCGAGGCGCGCCAGGAGGTCCTCTTCGGCGGCCCTGGCGAGGTGCTCACGATCACCCACGACACCATCGCATCGACAGCGTACGAGGCCGGCATCCTGCTTGCGCTTCGTGCGGCCGCGAGTGCGCGCGGGGTAACCGTCGGCCTCGACAAGCTCGTCGACCTCGGGATCGCGGCGTCGGTCGATGGCGCGGACACCGCGCGCCTGCGCGACGGCGAGTAGCGGGAGAGCGGATGAAGGGTCGTCTCGCCGCCATCGCGATGGCGGTCCTGCTCGCGCTCTACCTCGTGCTGGTCGGGCAGCGGGCGGTGCTGCTGATGGCTTCCGGCCAGCCCGTCGGCGTGGCGATGGGCGTGGCGCTCTTCGTGCTCCCGCTCATTGCCGCCTGGACGATCGGGCGAGAGTTGCTCTTCGGCGTGCGCACGGAAAAGCTCGTGCACATCCTCGAGGCCGAGGGTGGCCTGCCCGTCGACGACCTGCCGCGCCGTGCGAGCGGCCGTCCGCTGCGCGATGCCGCGGATGAGCAATTCCCCGCCTATCGCGCCGAGGTCGAGGCGGAGCCGGGGAGCTGGCGAGCCTGGTTCAGGCTGGGTCTGGCATATGACGCATCCGGGGATCGTCGCCGCGCGCGCCACGCGTTGCGCGAGGCGATCAGGCTCTATCGCGTAAGCAGCCAGTCGATCGCCTGAGCGACGGTCTCGTGGCGGAATCTGAACCCGTCATCGAGCAGGCGAGTTGGGAGCAGCTTCTGGCTGGAGAGAAGCAGGTCGTGCCCGGCTTCCTGCAGCGCGAGCTGGATCACGAGCTCCGGCAGCGGGATCAGGTACGGCCTGTGCAGCGTCGTCGCCAGTTGCTTGAGCAGCGCATACGAGGTCACCGGTGTCGGACCGACGAGGTGCACTGGGCCGGCCAGGGGTGACGAGAGCAGATGACGGATGGCCGCGGCCTCGTCGTACAGGCTGATCCATGGCCACATCTGCCCACCTGTGCCGAGCGGGCCCGCGAGCCCGAGCCTCGTGAGAGGCAGGAGCGGGCTCATCGCCCCGCCGTGCCCGAGCACGAGTCCGGTGCGGATCGTGACGACGCGCGTCTGCTCCGGCGCGAGGTTGGCGGCGTGCTCCCACGCGTCGACGACATCGGCGAGGAAGCCCTCCCCCCTCGGTGACTGCTCGGTGAGCCGCTCACCCGGGCGGTCGCCGTAATAGCCGACGGCCGATGCGCTGATGAAGACGGGTGGGGGAGTCGATGCCATGCGCATTGCGTCCGTCAGGGTGTGCGTGGCCTGCAGGCGTGATTCGAGGATCAGCTTCTTGTAACGGGGCGTCCACGGCAGGTGGCTGAGCGAAGCGCCGGACAGGTTGATGACGGCATCCGCGCGGTCCATCAGCGTGAAGTCGATCATGCGCGCCGCAGGTGCCCAGTTGAACTCGCTTGTCGACGTCGGCCGGCCTCGCACGAGCCTGAGCACCGTATGGCCGCTCTCCTCGAGTTGGCGGCACAGTTCGGTGCCGATCATGCCGGACGCGCCTGCGACCAGCACGCGAAGCGAGTCAGGTCGTCGAGTCGCCTGTGGCGGTCTCGCGGAGATTTCCGCCATTGCTAGGCGAGGTTGGCTTCGATCGTGATCGGGATGCCGACGAGAGCGCGGGAAACCGGGCACGTCTTCTTGGACTCTTCGGCCAGTCGCTGGAAGTCCGCCTCGCTGATGCCGGGAACCCGCGCGTTGACGAGGAGGCGGCTTCCCGTGATGCCTTCTGCCGGGTCGAACGTGACCGCTGCAGTGACCTGGATGCTCTCCGGCGGGGTACCGAAGGACGCGAGGTCGGCCGAGAACTTCATCGAGAAGCAGGACGAGTGTGCCGCACCCAGAAGCTCCTCCGGGTTTGTGACTCCGGTCCGGCCTTCGGAGCGAGCGGCCCAGCTCACCTCGAACTCGGCCGTGTGGGAGGAATCCAGCGTCAAGGTGCCGGAACCCGACTTCAGGTCCCCCGTCCAAACCGTGGTTGCTTCGCTGGTGAGTGACATGGGAAACCTCCTGTGAGTTCCGGGATCCACCGGGACTGGCGGACAGAAGCCGGCGGCGATCATCGCCACCGAGCCCGTCTAGCCTAACGTCGGGGCGCGGGGGTCGAGCCCCGAACGGGGGATTAACAGCAACCCGGGTTGGATCATCCGATGGCCGCGCGGTGCCGGCGAATGACACCGGCGCGCACGAGCAGCAGATAGATCTGGCAGCCGATGCAGTAGCCGAAGACCGAGTTGAGGAAGGCGGCGATGAAGGCGAGCGCCGCGGCGATGACGAGGGCGTACGGCACGCCGAGCACGTGCAGGATGACGCCGAGTCCGGTCACGACCAGCCCGATGCCCTGCGCGAAGGTGGGCGGGGCCGCATCCTCGAGTTCGGCCGGTGGCGCGAGGCGCGGGCGGATGACGCGCTTGAAGACGAGGCCATACGGATGCCTCTGGATGCCCGCGAACGCGCCCCAGGCGAAGAGTGCGGCCGCGATGACGAGCAGCACGAACGCGGCGGTCGTGAAGCCACTGAGGCCGAGGAAAACCGTGACCACGAGCAGCACGGCGGTGATGCCTGCGCCGAACCGCGGGGCGCGAGGGTCGATGGCCGTGGGTGTCGCCGGCGTGCCGGGCGTTGTCTCATCAGGCGATGCGGGCATGGGGGCTCCAGGGGAGTTCGTCGAGTCGGGAGCGCAGTTCGTCGCGCCGTGGTGTACCGGCGATCCTGGCGCGCACGGCGCCCGAACCGTCGAGGAGGAGCGTTGTCGGGGTTTGCATGACGTTGAAGCGGCGGGCGAGGTCCGGCCGATCCGTGAGGTCGACATCCACGTGAACCACGCCGTTGTGGTCGGCGGCCAGCTCGCCGAGAAGAACGCGCGTACCGCGGCACGGTGCGCAGAACTCGGTGGAGAACTGCAGCAGGGTGGCGCGCTGGCCGAACGCGGCCTCGCTCGCGACATCCGCTGGCCGGATGATCGAGACTTCGGCGCCCACGTGCACCGCGCGGACGCGACCGGTGCGAGCACGCCAGACCAGGCCGAGCGCCGCAGCGATGCTGACGAGGCCAAGCACGATCGCGAGTGAGGCGGTCCAGTTCATGGTGCCCTCGAGGCTACGCGCTCGGGGCCGCGATCGGTCATGTGTGACCTGGCGTTACGTGCGCACCCCAGCACAGGCCATCCGCCGCCGGAGACGGTGCGGTCGCGCAGGCACGATACCCTGTAATTCGTGTCTGACTCTACGAACCCCTTCGGCCAGGTCCTCGTCGCCCTGGTCACCCCGTTCACCGCCGATGGAGAGGTCGACTGGGCGGGCGTCGAGAAGCACATCAACGACGTGATCGAGGCCGGTGCGGACGGCATCGTCGTCACGGGCACGACGGGTGAGACATCCACTCTCACAGACGCGGAGAAGATCCGCCTCGTCGAGGTGGGCAAGGATGTCGCGGCCGGGCGAGCCAAGATCATCACGGGTGGCGGATCGAACGAGACCGCGCACGCCATGCAGCTCGCGCGTCAGAGCGAGAAGGCCGGCGCCGACGGCAACATGATCGTGACGCCGTACTACAACAAGCCGACGCAGGCCGGCGTGCTCACGCACTTCCGCATGATCGCTGACGCCACCGACCTGCCGGTCATCCTCTACGACATCCCGGGGCGCACGGGCATCCCGATCACGTACGAGACGATCCTGCGCGCGGCCAAGCACCCCAATATCCGGGCGATCAAGGATGCCAAGGGCAACTTCAGCGAGGTCAGCCGCGTTCTCAACCAGACCGACCTGCTCTATTTCTCCGGGGATGACGCGAACGTGCTCCCGCACCTCGCCATCGGCGCCACGGGGCTCATCGGCGTCACGGCCAACATCGCGCCCACCCCGTACCGCCAGATGGTGGATGCTGTCAACGCGGGGGACCTGGCCACGGCGACGGCGGCACACAAGACGCTCGAACCGCTCGTGCGGGCGGTCATGACGCACGTGCCGGGGACGGTCGCAGCCAAGTACATCCTGCATGGCCTCGGCCGGATCGGGAGCCCGCGGGTGCGGCTTCCCCTGGTCGGACCCGAGGAATGGGAAGCGGCCCAGATCGAGGACGAAATCGCCCTGGTCAGAGACATCCCCGGTCTCGACTTCAGCAACTTCCGCCCCGACCGCAATGCCGCGGCCGGCGGTGCGCTGCCCAAGGTGGCCGGAACAACACGATAGGGCCGGTACAGACCGGCCCGCGAAAGCAGGCGCATCACAGCGCCACAATTGCATAGGAGGGCCCATGCCCAACCTCGTCTCCGACCCCGCGCCGCTCGAACCTGGCACCCTGCGGATCATCCCGACCGGTGGACTCGGCGAGATCGGCCGGAACATGACGGTCTTCGAGATCGACGGCAAGATCCTGATCGTCGACTGCGGAGTGCTCTTCCCCGAGGAGAACCAGCCGGGCGTCGACCTCATCCTGCCCGACTTCACGCCCGTGCGGGATCGCCTGGACGACGTCGTGGGCGTCGTGCTCACGCACGGTCATGAGGACCACATCGGAGCGGTGCCGTACCTGCTCAGGTTGCGTGCGGACATCCCGCTGATCGGCTCGGGTCTCACGCTCGCGCTCGTCGAGGCCAAGCTCAAGGAACACCGCATCAAGCCGTACAGCCTCACGGTCACCGAGGGGCAGCACGAGCAGCTCGGCCCGTTCAACCTCGAGTTCGTCGCGGTCAACCACTCGATTCCGGATGCTCTCGCCGTTGCGATCAAGACGACGGCCGGCGTCGTCCTGCACACGGGCGACTTCAAGATGGACCAGCTTCCGCTCGACAACCGCATCACCGACCTGCGCGCGTTCGCGAGGCTCGGCGAGGCGGGCGTCGACCTCTTCCTTGCCGACTCGACCAACGCGGATGTCCCCGGCTTCACACCGCTCGAGCGATCGATCGGTCCGGTACTCGACAACGTCATCGCGCGCGCCCCGCGCCGCGTCATCGTGGCGAGCTTCTCGAGTCACGTGCACCGCGTGCAGCAGGTGCTCGACGCCGCCGCCGCCAACGATCGTCGCGTCGCGCTGCTTGGCCGCTCGATGGTCCGCAACATGGGCATCGCCGCAGAACTCGGCTACCTGAAGGTGCCGGAGGGTGTGCTGATCGACTACAAGAAGGCCACCGACCTCCCCGACAACAAGATCGTCTACATGTCGACGGGGTCGCAGGGTGAGCCCATGGCCGTGCTCGCCCGGATGGCCAACCTCGACCACCAGATCGAGGTGGGCCACGGTGACACCGTGATCCTGGCATCCAGCCTCATCCCCGGCAACGAGAACGCGGTGTACCGCGTGATCGACGGACTGACCAAGCTGGGCGCGAACGTCGTGCACAAGGGCAACGCCAAGGTGCACGTCTCCGGCCACGCTTCGGCGGGCGAGCTGCTCTACTGCTACAACATCCTGAAGCCTAAGAACGTGATGCCCGTGCACGGCGAGTACCGTCATCTCGTCGCGAACGCGCGGCTGGCGATGGACACCGGCGTCCCGGAGGAGAACACGATTCTCGCCGAGGACGGCACCGTCATCGACCTCAAGGATGGCGTCGCCCGCGTGGTCGGCCAGCTCGACCTCGGCTTCGTCTACGTCGACGGTTCGAGTGTCGGAGAGATCACGGATGCCGACCTCAAGGATCGCCGGATCCTGGGTGAAGAGGGTTTCATCTCGATCATCGTGGTCGTCGAGGCCGCGAGCGGCCGGATCATCACGGGGCCGGAGATCCACGCCAAGGGCTTCGCCGAAGATGACGCGGTCTTCGACACGGTCAAACCGAAGATCGCCGCTGCACTGGCCGAAGCGGCGCACAACGGCGTTCGTGACTCGCACGCCCTCAGCCAGGTCGTGCGGCGCACGGTCGGCCGGTGGGTGAACACGAGCTATCGCCGTCGGCCGATGATCGTTCCTCTCGTTATCGAGGCGTAGTCGGGACACCCCGCGCCCTTGCTGGCCAATGACGGTGGCCGCAAGTAGCGTGGAACCCATGGCTACGAGCACCAAGTCGACGTCACGCGCTCGGGGAACCTCCGCGCGCGGCGGATCGACCGCGCGGAAGCCCGCGAGCAAGACGACCCAGCAGAAGACCGTGAAGTACCCGGCCGCTACTGAGCGGCCGGGCATCCTCGCGCGTGCCTGGCTCGGCCTCGCGCACCTGGCCGGGGGAGTTTTCCGCGCTCTCGGTCCAGAGACGATCGCGAAGGAAGAGCGGAGAGACGGCGTCCCGTTCTTCCTACTCCTGCTTGCGATCGCCGGCGCTGTGGTCGAATGGTTCCTGGTCAGAAACCAGGTCGCGCAGACGCTCGAGACGTGGACCTTCGGAGGACTCTTCGGCCGCGTCGCATTCGCACTACCCGTGATCATGTTGCTGCTTGCAATCTGGCTCTTCCGGCATCCGAGTTCCGTGCACGACAACACCCGCATCGGCATCGGCCTCGGCATCCTGCTCGTGAGCATTTCCGGCCTCTGCCACGTGTTCGGCGGGCAGCCGGCGCCGAGCGCAGGAACGCTCTCGCTGGCGGGCGGGCTCCTCGGCTGGTTGGTCGCCGCTCCGCTCATCTCCCTGATCACGCCGATCGGCGCGACCATCGTGAGTTCCCTTCTTGTTGTGCTCGGCCTCTTCATCATCACGAAGACGCCGCCGAATAAGGTCGGCGCGCGTGTGCGCGAGCTGTATGCATACCTCTTCGGTGCGAACCTCGCGACAGAGGAGGAGCGATCCGCGGTCAAGGATGCCAGGACGAAGCAGATCGAGCTCGACGGCGTTGATGGCGACGCCGACGAGGCAAACCTGCCGTGGTGGCGCCGCAACAAGAGCCAGCGCGAAGAGGATCCGGCGTTTGACAGCCCGGTGATCGCGGATGATCTCACGGCAGTCTTCGGCGATTCGGCGCAGTCGAGGAAGGGCGAGTTCGCGACCGCGTTCGAGCCGGATACCGAGTCCGATCACTACGGCACAGAGGTGCTCACCGAGCTCCTCCAGGCCGAGGAGGCTGTCCGGCGTTTCACCGGCGAGGTCGCCGTGGCGGGCCAGCATCCGACGGGACTACGGGCAGACGGCGCGACCGAAGTGCTTCCCGGGGCGGTGCTTCCCGGGTCGGTGCTCGCCGGGTCGGTGCTTCCCGGCTTCAGCGGCGACGGCGGAGCAGAGTTCGACGAGGGTGTGGCGACCCCTGTCGCGCCGGTGCCGACGGCCCCGTATCGGCTGCCCGCAGCATCCACTCTCTCCGCAGGCACCCCCGCCAAGACCCGCTCGTCCGCCAACGACGAGGTCGTGAAGTCGATCACGGGCGTGCTCAACGAGTTCCAGGTCGACGCCAGGGTAACCGGTTTCTCGCGGGGACCGACCGTGACGCAGTACGAGATCGAGCTCGGCCCCGGCGTCAAGGTCGAGCGCGTGACGGCACTCAACAAGAACCTCTCGTACGCAGTTGCGAGCAACGAGGTGCGCATCCTCTCGCCCATCCCGGGTAAAAGCGCGATCGGTGTCGAGATTCCGAACTCCGACCGCGAGATCGTGTCGCTTGGCGATGTGCTCCGGTCATCCGCGGCCACCAACAGCACGCATCCGATGACGATCGGCGTCGGCAAGGATGTCGGCGGCGGCTATGTCGTCGCCAACCTCGCCAAGATGCCCCACCTGCTCGTCGCCGGTTCGACCGGCTCCGGCAAGTCGAGCTTCGTCAACTCCATGATCACGAGCCTGCTCATGCGTGCGAAGCCGGCCGATGTGCGTATGGTGCTCATCGACCCGAAGCGAGTCGAGCTCACGATCTACGCCGGCGTCCCGCACCTCATCACGCCCATCATCACGAACCCGAAGAAGGCCGCGGAGGCGCTGCAGTGGGTCGTCAAAGAGATGGACATGCGCTACGACGACCTGGCGAGCTTCGGCTTCCGTCACATCGACGACTTCAACAAGGCCGTCGTCAACAACGAGATCGTGCTTCCCGCGGGGAGCGAGCGCAAGCTCAAGCCGTATCCATACCTGCTCGTCGTCGTCGACGAGCTCGCGGACCTCATGATGGTCGCCCCGCGCGATGTCGAAGATTCGATCGTTCGCATTACGCAGCTCGCGCGCGCGTCCGGCATCCACCTCGTGCTCGCGACGCAGCGTCCGTCCGTCGACGTTGTGACGGGCCTGATCAAGGCCAATGTGCCGAGCCGCCTCGCGTTTGCCGTCACGAGTGTGACGGACTCGCGCGTCATCCTCGACCAGCCGGGGGCTGACAAGCTCATCGGCCAGGGCGACGGGCTCTTCCTGCCCATGGGCGCGTCCAAGGCGATTCGCGTGCAGGGCGCGTGGGTCAGCGAGACCGAGATCCAGAAGGTCGTCGAGCACGTCACGCGCCAGGCGCAGCCGGAATACCGGCAGGATGTCGCGGCCGTGGCAGACCGGAAGCACATCGACGCCGACATCGGCGACGACCTCGAGTTGCTCCTCGCGGCCGCCGAACTCGTGGTCTCGACCCAGTTCGGGTCCACGTCCATGCTGCAGCGCAAGCTCCGCGTGGGCTTCGCGAAGGCCGGCCGCCTGATGGACCTGCTCGAATCGCGCGAGATCGTCGGGCCATCCGAAGGCTCGAAGGCGAGGGACGTGCTCGTCACGGCCGAGCAGCTGCCCTCCGTTCTTGCCAGGCTCCGAGGTGAGGATGATGACGGCAGCGATGCTCGCGCGACATCCGCTACCCCGCCTGTGTCTGCTCCTCCGGCGGCGCAGGACCCGTACGACGGCGATCCGGTCGCGCGTATGACGGCGGGTTATCCTGAAAGCGATGGCCCCTCAAACGAGGATGCCTGGCAGTTGACCGGCAGGGACTAGATCAATGGCGTTTCCCGACGCCTCCGCTGCGGATGCGGCAGGCAAGGCGCCGGAGCGCGCCACGAGCAACTGGAACATCCCCAACCTGATCACGGTCGTGCGCATCCTGCTCGCACCGCTGTTCATGTGGATGCTGCTGGCCGACAACGGTGCGGACAGCTGGCTCCGCTGGGCGGCCGGCGTGCTCTTCATCCTCGCGATCGCGACCGACGGCGTCGACGGGGCGATCGCGCGCCGCAGGGGCCTTGTGACCGAACTCGGCAAGCTGCTCGATCCGATCGCCGACAAGGTGCTCACGGGTGCGGCCCTCGTCTCGCTGTCGATCCTCGGCGAGTTGCCGTGGTGGGTGACGGTGCTCATCCTCGTGCGCGAGATCGGCATCACGGTGTTCCGGTTCGTTAAGCTGCGCGACGGCGTCATCCCCGCATCGCACGGCGGCAAGCTCAAGACGACCATGCAGGGCGTCGCGATCTCGTTCGCGCTCATGCCGTTCTGGATCGTCTTCGGCACCTGGGTCTACTGGCTCGACGGTGTGCTCATGACGATCGCGGTCATCCTGACCGTCGTTACGGGGCTCGAATACCTCTGGCAGGCCTGGCGGCAGAATCGCGCACGTCGTGGCCGATGACAGAGATGCGGGTTTCGACAGCACCGCCGAGTTGATCGCGGTGCTGGCCGCGCGCGGACTCACTGTCGCTGTCGCCGAATCGCTGACCGGGGGAGAACTCGTCGCCGAGCTCACGCGCCCTGCGGGAGCATCGGCGGTCGTGCTGGGCGGCGTGGTCGTCTACGCCACGGAGCTCAAGCACTCCCTGGTCGGGGTCGACCAGGTGCTGCTGGATGCGCACGGCCCCGTGCATGCGGATGTCGCCGACCAGCTGGCGCGCGGTGTGCGCACGAGGCTCGCCGTGGCGGGCCGCCCCGCAGACATCGGCCTCGCGACGACGGGCGTCGCAGGTCCGGACGCACAGGGCGGGCGCCCGCCGGGGACCGTCTTCCTCGGTCTCTCGCTGGGCGATCGCACGCGCGTGATCGAACTCGCCCTCACCGGGACGCGCGCCGAGATCCGCAGACAGGTCGTTCAGCGGGCGATCGCGGAGCTCGATTCGGAGCTGAAAACGGGGCCCGCCTGACGCTAGGGAATAGTTCCTGTTTCGGGCCCGTTACAGATGTCAGATTAACAAGAAAACCCCAGTTGCCGTCGTTAGAGTGTTCGTATCGGATGCGAGTAGTGTTGTGCATCCCAGAACGCTCAGTTGATGGTTTGGCAGGGTAGACAAGGAGGCTCCAATGATTCTCGTACGTCAGGAAATCGGCGACGTACTCAGGGACTTCCGCCTGCAGAAAGGGCGCACCCTCAGGCAGGTCGCCAGCAAGGCTAGCGTGGCGCTCGGTTACCTGAGCGAGGTCGAGCGAGGCCAGAAAGAGGCTTCATCGGAGATCCTCGCCTCGGTAGCGGACGCGCTCGAGACACCGATCTCGGTGATCATGCGTGAGGTGGGAGACCGGCTCGCGGTGCTCGAGGGAATCGAGCCCATGATTCCGGACACGGTCCCGGACGAGTTTGTGGCAGCAATGGACGCGGATCTCGTTTCGCGCTAAACGTTGTTACGACGAACGCCCCGGTTAGGCCGGGGCGTTCGTCGTTTCCGCGCTGTGCCAGTTGAGTGGCCCGTGCCGGTTGAGTCGTTTGTGCTGGCTGGGTAGCGCGCGAAGCCGCGTATCGAAACCGTGCTGGTTGAGTAGCGCGCGAAGCGCGCGTATCGAAACCCGCCTAGCGAAACCCCGGCATCCAAATCTACCCCGGCCTCCAAATCTTCTAAGGTATTCAAATGCGGTTGAGCGAGTTCTGGCGGGCGATCTCCGACGAGTTCGGACTCGGCTACGGGCGTGTGCTGACCAATGACCTGGTGATCGGCGAGCTCGGCGATCGTACGGCCGAGCAGGCGCTGGCCGGCGGCGCACCTCCGCGCGAGGTCTGGCTGGCGCTGTGCAGGGCAGCGGACGTCCCGAAATCGCGCTGGTATGGCGTTGGCAAGCCTGTGCCCAAATCGCGTTCCTGAGCCGACACGCCGCGCTCCTTCTATCGAATATACGTTCGGATGTTGCTAGGCTCCTTCACAACAGCACTCGAAAACGGGTTGTTCACTGCCCGTCGGTTGCTCCCTGAAATGTCGGAGGCCGGGCGTACAGTCGGACTCGTCAGCGAAGCCTGAGAAGGAGACCGAAATGCCATCACCAGCCGATCGTGAGAAAGCTCTCGAAACCGCGCTTGCCCAGATCGATCGCCAATTCGGCAAGGGCTCTGTCATGCGGCTCGGCAGCGACGAGCGCGCACCCGTCGAGGTCGTTCCAACGGGTTCCATCGCGCTCGATGTCGCGCTCGGCATCGGGGGTCTCCCGCGTGGGCGCATTGTGGAAATCTATGGTCCGGAGTCGTCCGGTAAGACCACGCTGACGTTGCACGCCATCGCGAATGCGCAGCGTGCCGGCGGAATCGCCGCCTTCATCGACGCGGAGCACGCGCTCGACCCTGAGTACGCGAGGAAGCTCGGAGTCGATATCGACGCCCTTCTCGTGTCGCAGCCAGACACGGGGGAGCAGGCGCTCGAGATCGCGGACATGCTCGTTCGAAGCGGCTCGATCGACCTCATCGTCATCGACTCGGTCGCTGCTCTTGTTCCACGTGCGGAGATCGAGGGTGAGATGGGTGACACGCACGTGGGTCTCCAGGCGCGTCTCATGTCCCAGGCCCTGCGCAAGCTGACTGGTGGGCTTAGCCAGACCAACACCACCATGATCTTCATCAACCAGCTGCGTGAGAAGATCGGTGTCTTCTTCGGAAGCCCGGAGACCACGGCCGGCGGCAAGGCGCTCAAGTTCTACGCCTCCGTGCGCCTCGACATCCGGCGCATCGAGACGCTCAAGGATGGCACCGAGGCAGTCGGAAACCGTACTCGCGTCAAGGTGGTCAAGAACAAGATGGCGCCGCCGTTCAAGCAGGCCGAATTCGACATCCTCTACGGTATCGGCATCTCCCGTGAGGGAAGCCTGATCGACTTCGGCGTCGACCACGGAATCGTCAAGAAGTCGGGTGCCTGGTACACCTACGAGGGCGACCAGCTCGGGCAGGGCAAGGAGAACTCTCGCAACTTCCTGATCACGAACCCCGACATCGCCGAGGAGATCGAGACCAAGATCAAGATCAAGCTCGGAATCATGGCAGACCCGAACGCTCCTGCGGTCGTGGCGTCCAACGTGGATTCGATCGAAGAGAAGCTGCAGGCGCGCAAGGGCGCGTAGCCGTCGCGGTCGAATCACCTGAGGGGAATGTGACGGGCATGGTGCACTTCACTCCGTCGCCCGGCGCCGGGCGGGACGAGCATTTGGCGCCCGTCACGTTCCTGCCGGGTGTTATTCCGGTCGACACCGCCAGCGACCCCGACCGGGCCGATGGTGGTGAGCCCACATCCAGAGGTGCTGTTGGCGGACGTGCTGTTGGCAGGCGGTCAGGCGCAGACGGCGTCCGTGAATCCGGCTCGACCGACAAGGCGAGCACCCGCGCCGCGAACGTCTCGATGCATCAGTTGGCCAGGCGAGGGATGTCGCGGTGGGAGCTCGAGCAGGTGCTTGAGAAGCGCGGCGTCGACGTGGAACTTGCGACCGCGGAGCTCGACCGCCTGGAGGGTGTCGGACTGCTCGACGATGCGGCACTCGCGGTCACCCTCGTCTACACGCAACACACCCGCAGGGGTCTTGGCCGTACGGCCATCGCTCAGGAGCTCAAGCGTCGGCACATCGACGCGGACCTCATTGCGGATGCTCTCTCAGAGATCGCGGACGACGATGAGCTCGAACGCGCGAAGGAACTCGCGCTCAAGCGTGTCCAACAGCTGTCGTCGTACGACGATGAGACCGTTACTCGGCGATTGACTGGTTTCCTCGCGCGCAAGGGTTACGGGTCATCGGTCGTGCGCGAGTCCGTGGCGGCAGCACTGCAGACGCGCCAGAACGGTGTTCGGTTTCGCTGAGCGCTTCCGCTGGGTGCGATGCGCGCGTGACGCCGGGGCGCCCGGCATACGTAAACTAGACGGATCATGAGCACGAGCACATCAGAGCGCACCGTGATCCGGCCTTCGGACGCCGCGCGAGACGACTCCGGTCGCGCGCGTACCTACGAGGTTCGCACTTTCGGCTGCCAGATGAACGTGCACGACTCCGAGCGCCTCAGCGGTTCGCTTGAGGCCGCGGGCTACGTGCCGGCGAACGGCGCAGAGGCCGACATCGTCGTGCTCAACACCTGCGCGGTTCGCGAGAACGCCGACAACAAGCTCTACGGCAACCTCGGCCACCTCGCGTCGGTGAAGAAGCGCCACGAGGGCATGCAGATCGCCGTGGGCGGCTGCCTCGCCCAGAAGGACAAGAACGTCATCCTCGACAAGGCGCCGTGGGTCGACGTGGTCTTCGGAACCCACAACATGGGTTCGCTGCCGAGCCTGCTCGAGCGCGCACGCCACAACGACGAAGCGCAGATCGAGATCCTCGATGCGCTCGAGACCTTCCCCTCAACACTGCCGACCAAGCGGGATTCGAGTTACAGCGGCTGGGTGTCGATCTCGGTCGGTTGCAACAACACGTGCACCTTCTGCATCGTGCCGGCACTTCGCGGCAAGGAGAAGGATCGCCGTCCTGGCCAGATCCTCGCCGAGGTCCAGTCGCTCGTCGATGACGGCGCCATCGAGGTCACATTGCTCGGCCAGAACGTCAACTCGTACGGCGTCGAGTTCGGCGATCGACAGGCGTTCAGCAAGCTTCTGCGCGCCGCAGGCCAGATCGACGGCCTGGAACGCATCCGCTTCACGAGCCCGCACCCCGCCGCGTTCACTGACGACGTCATCGATGCGATGGCCGAGACCGATGCGGTCATGCCGCAGCTGCACATGCCGCTGCAGTCCGGCTCGGATCGCATTCTCAAGGCCATGCGCCGCTCGTATCGCTCGGAGAAGTTCCTCGGCATCCTCGATCGTGTGCGCGCCAAGATGCCGGATGCCGCGATCAGCACGGACATTATTGTCGGCTTCCCCGGCGAGACCGAAGAGGACTTCCAGGAGACGTTGCGTGTCGTCGAGGCCGCGCGCTTCGCCACCGCGTTCACGTTCCAGTACTCGATCCGACCGGGGACGCCCGCTGCGACCATGGCGGACCAGGTTCCGAAGGAGATCGTGCAGGAGCGCTACGAGCGCCTGGTCGCACTGCAGGACCGAATCTCGTGGGAAGAGAACCAGAAGGTGATCGGCCGGGAGGTCGAGCTGCTCGTCGCCAACAACGAGGGACGCAAGGATGCGGACACGCACCGGTTGAGCGGGCGTGCCCACGACAGCCGCCTCGTGCACTTCGATGTACCGGCCGGGTCGGAGATTCCGCGACCGGGTGATGTCGTCACGGTCACGGTCACCCAGGCAGCGCCGTTCCACCTCATCGCAGACTCTGCCGATGGTACGCCGCTGCGCATCCGGCGCACGCGAGCGGGGGATGCATGGGATCGCGCCGAGGCGGAATCCTGCGCGGTCCCCGCGCAGGGCGCCGTGTCCGGACAACCCGGCAGGGTGTCGCTCGGGTTGCCGTTGTTGCGCATTGGGGGCCCGCGCATTGCTGAGCCGCTCACGATCCCTGGCGTCGGCACGATGCCGATCTACGATCCGACGGATGGCGAGCGCTGAGGCGCGCCCGCTGATCGCGATCGTCGGGCCGACCGGGACAGGCAAGTCCGAACTCTCGCTTGCTCTCGCCGAGCGGCTCGTCGCGGCGGGCCAGTCGGCCGAGATCGTCAATGCCGATGCCATGCAGCTCTACCGGGGCATGGACATCGGGACGGCCAAGCTGCCGCCGAGCGAGTGGCGAGGCATCCAGCATCATCTCTTCGACATTCTCGATGTGACCGACGAAGCGACGGTCGCCCGCTACCAGCCGGAGGCGCGGGCGATCATTCGGGCGATCCTGGAGCGCGGTGCGGTGCCGATACTCGTCGGGGGATCCGGACTCTATGTCTCGAGCGTGATCTATGACTTTCGCTTCCCTGGGACAGATCCGTCCGTTCGCGAGCGCCTCGAGGGAGAACTGGCCGAGCACGGCCCCGGTGCCCTGTATCGCCGACTCAAGGAGCGCGATGCGGCTGCCGCGGCATCCATCGGAGCGAGTAATGCGAGGCGGATCGTCCGCGCGCTCGAAGTCATTGAGCTGACCGGGGCCCCGTACGGAGCGTCGCTGCCGGAGGAGCCCGTTCCGTGGCTGCCGACCGCGATCCTGGGCCTGCGGGCGCCACGCCACGAGCTGACCGCACGCCTCGATGCGCGCGTCGAGCGGATGTGGCGCGACGGCCTGGTGGCCGAGGCCGAGTCGCTCATCCCCGCCGGCATCGACCGCGGCCTGACCGCAAGCCGCGCGATCGGCTACGCGCAGGCACTCGGCCAGCTGCGCGGGGTGCTCACCGAACCGGAGGCCATCGCACAGACCCAGCAGCTCACCCGCCGATACGCCAGGCGCCAGGTGAGTTGGTTCAAGAGGTACCCGAGCATCGGGTGGCTCGACTATGACGCCCCGGATTTGGCGGCGCTCGCACTCGATAGGCTGTAATCATGGCCATTACGCTCCAGTTCAGCAAGGGACACGGCACCGGAAACGACTTCGTGCTCTTCGCCGATCCGGATGGCCAGATCGATCTCACGCCCGGCCAGATCGCGGCGATCTGCGATCGTCATTTCGGCGTCGGCGCAGACGGCGTCATCCGGGCCGTCCGGTCGCGGCACCTGCCGGAGGGTGCGGAAGCACTCGCAGAAGACGACTCCGCCGAGTGGTTCATGGACTACTACAACTCGGACGGCTCGCCCTCTGAAATGTGTGGCAACGGCATCCGGGTATACACGCGATTCCTGATCGACAACGGTCTGGTCGAGCTCGAGAACGGTGACACGTTACCCATCGGCACGCGCGGCGGGGTACGTGACGTGCAACGCAATCTCACGGGTTTCCAGGTCGACCTCGGCCGGTGGAAGCTCGACGGCGGAGAGCCGCTCGTTCGCGCGCGGGAGCTCCCGGTTGCGAGGCCAGGACTCGGCATCAACATCGGCAACCCGCACGTGGTTGTCGCGCTCGCCGACGAGGATGAGCTCGACTCGGCCGACCTGGGCTACATCCCGCAGCTCGACCCGGTTCCGGAGGACGGAGCGAACGTGGAGTTCGTCGTTCCGGGGGAGCCGCTGGTCAAGGATGGCGTGGGGCACATCCGCATGCGCGTGCACGAGCGGGGCAGCGGTGAGACGCTCTCCTGTGGCACAGGGGCAGCAGCGGCAGCGCTGGCCACCCGCTACTGGGCGGGCGACGGAGCGCCCAACCAGTGGCGCGTCGAGCTGCCGGGCGGAACGCTCGGGGTCAGGATGTGGGCGGCGGAGGACGGCGAGCACGTCTCGCTGAGCGGCCCGGCCGAGCTCGTCTACGATGGCGAGCTCACGGTCTAACGCGCTGGTTGAGTAGCGCAGCGGCCCGCGCTAGCGCCGACGCGCCTTGAGCACGCGGTATCCCTTGCTCGTCGCGGCGCGCGTGACCGCGAGGTCCGACGCGAAAGTGGTCTGCAGCCAGCGGTGCAGCGAATCCGAACCGAGGTTGCGCTGTACGACGAGCCAGGCATCCGAGTCGGGCTGCAACCGCGGCAGCCATTTCTCCAGTAGACCGTGCAGCTCGTTCTTGCCAACCCGGATCGGGGGATTCGACCAGATCGTCGTGAATGCGACGTCGGCGGGAACATCCTCGGGCAGGACCGCGTTGATATTGCTGAGGCCGAGGGTGCGAGCGTTGATCCGAACCAGTTCGAGGGCGCGCTCGTTGATGTCGACAGCCCAGACGGTCGAATGAGGGGATTCGATTGCAAGAGTGAGAGCGATGGGCCCCCAGCCACAGCCGAGATCAAGGATGTCGCCGCCGGGTGGCGGCGCGGGAGTGCTCGCGAGCAGGACCTGCGTCCCGGTGTCGATGCGCTCGGGGCTGAAGATGCCGTTGGCGGTGGTCAGCTCGTAGCTCTGACCGGCCAGACGGACCGTGACCTTCCGCAGTCGCAGTTCGCTTTCGGGCGCAGAGGTGAAGTAATGATCTCCGCTCGCCATAGAGGAAACGTACAGGACATGAACGAACTAGGGTTAACCCAGATGGTGGATCAGAAGACGAACGACCGCGAGGCGGATGCGAAGAGCACGGACGTCGTAGCGAGGGTGCTGGCGAACGCAGATTCTCGCGCGTCCGGATACTCGCTGTTCACGAGCGGCGCACAAGCTCTGCACGATGGTCCCACGCGTCACGAATCCCACGACGGGGACCAGCTGGACCGCGAGGAGCGCGCCGCGCTTCGCCGGGTCGCCGGGCTTTCCACCGAACTCGAGGATGTCACCGAGGTCGAGTATCGCCAGCTGCGGCTCGAGAACGTCGTGCTCATTGGCGTCTACTCGCAGGGCACACTCACCGACGCGGAGAATTCGCTGCGTGAACTCGCGGCGCTTGCCGAGACCGCCGGAGCCGTCGTGCTCGACGGCCTGCTGCAGCGCCGTCCGCATCCGGACCCGAGCACGTACCTCGGCCGGGGCAAGGCCCAGGAGCTCGCCGGCGTCGTTGCCGCGCTGGGCGCCGACACCGTCATCGCCGACACCGAGCTCGCTCCCAGCCAGCGGCGCGCACTCGAGGATGTCGTCAAGGTCAAGGTCATCGACCGGACCGCGGTTATCCTCGACATCTTCAGCCAGCACGCCAAGAGCAGGGAGGGCAAGGCCCAGGTCGAGCTCGCCCAACTCGAATACCTCCTTCCGCGCCTCCGTGGCTGGGGTGACTCGATGTCCAGGCAGGCCGGCGGCCAGGTCGGTGGCGCGGGCGCCGGTATGGGATCCCGCGGACCGGGTGAAACGAAGATCGAGCTCGACCGCCGCCGCATCCACACCCGCATGGCCAAGCTGCGCAAGCAGATCATCGCGTTCAAGCCGGCGCGTGAGGCCAAGCGCGCGAACCGGAACCGCAATGCCGTGCCGTCGGTGGCCATTGCCGGCTACACCAATGCCGGCAAGTCGAGCCTGCTCAACCGCATGACGAAGGCGGGAGTGCTCGTCGAGAACGCGCTGTTCGCAACGCTGGACTCGACAGTGCGCAAGTCGGTCACCGCCGATGGCCGCCTCTACACTCTTGCCGACACCGTCGGGTTCGTTCGCAACCTGCCGCACCAACTGGTCGAAGCCTTCCGCTCGACGCTCGAGGAAGTTGCCGGCTCCGATCTGATCGTGCACGTGGTCGACGGGTCGCATCCGGATCCCGCGAGCCAGCTCGCGACCGTCCGTGACGTGATCGGCGAGGTCGGCGCGCGCGACATCCCCGAGCTCGTCGTGTTCAACAAGGCCGACCTCGTGAGCGACGACGACCGGCTGGTGCTCCGCGGACTCGAGCCCGGCGCGATCTTCGTCTCCGCCCGCACGGGTGAGGGGATCGACGACGTACTCGCTGCGATCGCGCGGATGCTGCCCGATTCGTCGATCGAACTCGACCTGGTGATCCCGTACGACCGCGGTGACCTGATTTCGGCGCTGCACGAGCGCGGTCGCGTGACGGCGACCGAATATGTCGAGGCGGGCACGAGGGTCACGGCGCTCGTGCTGCCGGAGTACGAGTCGGCCTTCGCGGCTTTCGCCGTCTGACATTTCCGGCCCGGTGTCATACGCCGACACATCCCCGCGCCACACCCGGGGTTATTTGTTAGTCTGCATGTCAATCGTTGCCGCACGGTGTGAATCGCGCGGCATGGAGCGACAGCCGAGCCCGGCACCCGCCCGCGACAAGCCTTCGGGCTCAGGTTCCTCCATGGGACGTGCGCGGCCAGCCGGCAGTGGGCGTCTCGTGATCTTCACCGAGACGAAAGAGCACCATGAGCGAGCATGCGAATGCCCCGGCCGGCGCCGGCGAGCCCGCGTGCGCGCCGCGGACGCCGTTCTCCTTCGAGCTCTATCCTCCGCGTTCCGCGGCGGCGGCCGCCGCGCTCCCGGCGACGATCGATCGTCTCGCCGCGGTCGACCCTGACTTCGTCTCGGTGACCTACGGCGCCAGCGGCTCGTCCCGGACGTCATCCCTCGAGGTCCTGCGCTACATCCTCGACCACACGAGCGTGAATCCGATGGCGCACCTCACCTGCGTCGGGTCATCCCATGTCGAGGCCAATCGCCTGATCCGCCAGTTCCTGGATGCCGGCATCACGAGCTTCCTCGCCGTGCGCGGCGACCCGCCAGCCGGTGTTGCGGAGGGCGAAAGCGTCCTCGGCGACCTGCACAGCGCCGCGGAACTCGTGCAGCTCATCCATCGAGTGCAGGCAGAGCGTGTGCCGTACGAGGAAGTTGCCGTGCCAGGTCTGCCCTTTGCCAGGGAGGTCAAGACCGAGCGACACCGCGTGCGGATCGCCGTCGCCGCCTTCCCGAACGGCCACCCCAGGTCGCGTTCGGCCAGCCAGGACATCGACACCCTCCTCGCCAAGCAGGCGGCAGGCGCAAACCTCGCGATCACCCAGCTCTTCTTCCATCCGGAGGACTACCTTCGCTTCGTGCAGCACGCGAAGGCCGCCGGCGTGGAGTTCCCGATCCTGCCGGGCATCATGCCCGTCACGAGCCCGGCGCGCCTGAAGCGGATGCTCGAGCTGAGCGGTGAGGACCTCCCATCCGACCTTGCGATCCGGCTCGAGATCGAGCCGACCGAGCGTGGGCAGCGTGAGATCGGCATCGAGTGGGCCATCGACGTCGCCAACCAACTCATCGCCGGCGGCGCCCCTGGGCTCCACCTCTACACGTTCAACCAGCACGAGGCGGTGCTCTCCGTCCTCGACGGATGCGGCCTCCTCCCCGTTCCCGGAATCATCACGGAAAAGGAACCAGCATGACCGAATCGACCTCAGCCGCCTTCCCCACCGGCACGATCCTTGGCTATCCGCGGATCGGACGCCGCCGCGAGCTCAAGAAGGCCGTCGAGGCCTTCTGGGGCGGATCGATCACGGCCGACGAGCTCGAGGCGAGCGCGGCCGAGCTGCGCGCGACGACGCGTGAGCGGCTTGCGTCGCTGGGCCTCGGACGAGCCGACTCCTCCATCCCGGAGAGTTTCAGCTACTACGACCAGGTCCTGGATGCCGCGATAACGGTGGGCGCGATTCCCTCGCGCTTCTCATCCCTCGTCGACGAGGCCGGCGGCGTGGATCTGGCAGGCTACTTCACAGTCGCGCGTGGTGAGGGCGAGCATGCCCCGCTCGAGATGACCAAGTGGTTCGACTCGAACTACCACTACCTCGTGCCGGAGATCGGCCCTGAGACGGCATTCCGCCTCGCATCGGATCGCCTCGTGCGCGAGTTCGAGGAGGCCAGGGCAGCCGGCTTCCTCACGCGTCCGGTGATCGTCGGTCCTGTCACGTTCCTGCTGCTGAGCAAGGCGAGTGACGAGGCTCCGGCGGGCTTCCGCCCGCTCGACCGCCTGGCCGCTTTGCTGCCGATCTACCGGGAGCTCCTGAGCCGTCTCGCGGCCGCAGGCGCCCGGTGGGTGCAGCTCGACGAGCCGGCCCTCGTGAGCGAGAGTATCGAGGATGCCCGTGACGACGTGCTCTCGGCGATCCGGACCGCATATGCGGAGCTCGGCGGAACATCCGATCGTCCTCAGCTCTTTGTTGCTGCGCCATATGGCAGCCTTGACGACGCGCTGCCGGTGCTCGCGTCGACGCCCGTCGACGCCATCGGGCTCGACCTGGTTCGCGGTTCGATCCCCACCGGACTCGACGACGCAACGAAGAAGGCACTCACTGCGAAGACCATCGTCGGCGGGGTGATCGACGGCCACAACATTTGGCGCGGTGATCTCGAGGCTGCGTTCGGCACGCTCACCGAACTGCTCGCGCTCTCGCCAGAGATCGCCGTCTCCACCTCCACTTCGCTCCTGCACGTGCCGCATGACGTCGAGGACGAGCCGCTGCTTCCTGCAGACCTCACGAGCTGGTTGGCCTTCGCCGACCAGAAAGTCGGCCAGGTCGCGACTCTCGCCGCCGGTCTCATCGACGGTCACGAAGCCATCCAGGGTGAGTTGAGCGAGGCAACCGCTTCTCTTGCGGCTCGCCAGTCGGCCCCAGGCGTACGCGACGCTGGCGTCCGCGCACGCACCGCGGCCCTGACCGCGGAAGACTTCTCCCGCGGCGCGTACGCGGATCGGGTTGTCGCGCAGGATGCCGCACTGGGGTTGCCGTTCCTGCCGACGACCACGATCGGTTCGTTCCCGCAGACGGGCGACATCCGCCGCGCGCGTGCACAATTGGCCAAGGGCATCCTGG
>JAVECW010000181.1 GCA_030841285.1 Microbacteriaceae bacterium | reverse complement strand
TCTGGGGCCATTGCCCAACCCAGCCCCAGCCCGAGAGCTGATTGAGCGGGATGAGCTGCCAGATCTGGAGCCAGAGCTTGTAGCGGAACGCGAAGTCGGCGCGCGCGCTGAGCAGGTCGATCACGTTCGCCCGGTAGATGTAGCCGAGGATGATGGCGACGATGCTCACGACGAGGAGCGCCCATTGAACGTAGCGGCGCGAATGCGCGGGCGTCTTGCGCAGCCCGTAGAGAGCGAGCGTTGCAAGGCCCACGACCACCAGCACGGCGGCGATCACGGGGGAGTGCGCGAAGAGAATCGATACGACGGCCAGCGCTATCGATGCCACCGCCGTACCGCGCCGCACCGATCGTGTTCGCAACTCGACGAGGAAGGTCACGAAGGCGATGAGCGCAACGATGCTGAGCTGATTGCGCGTTCCGAACAGGCCCTGGATGGGGCCGCCCAGCGCGATGTTCCCCTGGATGCCGAGGAATTTGATCGGCATGTCGATCAGGAGCCCGGAGAGCACCTCGAGAGCGAGGGAGACCGAGAGGAGCACGCGGAGAACGTCACCGACGACGCGCACGATCTGGATGGCATCCCGCACGAGGGCGATGTAGAGCCCTAAGAACGCGAATGTGAGCTGGTAGATCACGCCCGCGAGCGTCTCCCACTGGTAGCTGCTCCAGAAGACGGACAGCGCGCTCCAGCCGACGAAGATCAAGATCGAGATCGGCAGCAGTCCGTGCCACTCGATCTCCGCGCGCAGCACGATGAACGATGCAGCGGCGAGGATGACCAGGCAGCCGAGCGCCCCCAGGAGGCCTGGCCAGCCCATGGTGGCGCGGATGGCGTTCGTGCAGAATGCAACACCGAGCGCGACCATGGACAAGACCGACGTGAATCGTGGCGACCCGAGGAGCGAGGTCACGGCCTGGGGAATGAGCGGCTTGCGCCTGGCAGGCATCGCCGTGCTCATGCGACCGCCGTGCTCATGCGACCTCGATGGGATACAGGTGCCCGGCCACGCGCTCGACGAGCTCGCGCGTCGCAAGGCGACCGTGTGCGACATCGATGAGCAGGTTGAAGGCCTCGTTGTCGGAGAACCTCGTCGCGTGCCCATTCAGTTCGGCGAAGACATTGAGGCAGAGCCAGGCCAGGCGCTTGTTGCCGTCGACGAGAGGAGCATGCCGGGCGATCGATTCGACGAGGACGGCCGCCTTCTCCGCAAACGTCGGATAGACATCCATCCTGCGCAGGCATGCGGCGGGCCGCTCCACGGCAGCGAGAAGCAGACCCGCATCGGCGACGACCTCCTCTGGTTCGCCGAGCGTCGAGGTGATGATCTGCGTGATGTCGGCGGCGCTGAGGTAGACCGTCACTTAGACCTCGGCCAATCGAGCGAGAAGGGAGCGGTCTCGCAGGTGGAGGCGCTCGATCGACGAGGCGATCGACTCGGAGTGATCGGCTGCCGGCGTGGCCAGCTCGATCGCGGCCGCGGCCGCATGGTTCTTGCTCAGCCCCAGATCGGCGGCGAGTCGCTCGAGCAGTCGGTCCTGTTCCTCGGTGAGGCGGAGCGTCATGGCCATGTTTTATCCTACGGCCGCGCGAGCTTCGTCTTCACGGAGATGACGACCAGGAGCATCCAGCCGCCTTCCACGAGCATCCGGCTTTCCGCGGCGCTTTGCGCCAGGAGGGCGGCCAGGATGAGCAGGGGCAGCAGGGTGATGGCCGAGAATGGGGTTCGCTCCGCAAGGCTCGTGCGTGGCCGGTCCACCGCGAAGAACCAGGTGCGCCAGAACGTCGAGAGCACGAGCGTCGCGAAGACGATCAGGCCGAGGATTCCGAGCTGGAGCCAGACATCCAGCCACGCGTTATGCGCTTGCAGGTATGTGACGCCCTTGATGACGGCCAGCTGCTTGAATGGCTCGACCCACGGCGCCCAGTAGCTCACCCAGCCCCAGCCGAAGGCCGGCCGTTGCTGCGCGAGGGTGATCACGGTCTGCCAGATGCCCGTGCGACCGGTGAGGCTGTCGCTCTTGCCGAGCAGTTGCAGGAGAGGGCCGGAGAACGTGATCGCCGAGACGACCGCCGCGCCGGTGACGGCGACCATGCTCAGGTAGATCGGCAGCCTGCGCTCTGGCCTTGCCGCGCGGGTCCAGAGGGCGAACACGAGGACGACGGCAGTGAAGACCGCCGCGACGATGACCGTCGACGAGCGGGTGAGCGCGAGCGTCACGATGGCGATCACGATCCAGGCGACGCCCCAGCCGCGGCGAACCGTGCGGTCGGCGTACTGCACGCCGAAGACGATGAGCGCGAGCAGCGCGGCCATCGAGAGCAGGTTGCTGTTGCCGAGGATGCCCTGAATCTGGCCGTCACGGAAGAGCAGCGCCCTGCTCCAGTAGAACGCCTGGGGAATATGCCCGCTGTAGTCGGTCCAGAACGGAAGGATGGGGTTCCGCACGAATGCGGCCACCACGAACTCGAACAGGAGCGACAGGCCGAGAATCCAGCGGAGGGCCGAACCGAGCGCGCGCAGCAACTCCTCCCAGCTGAGGCAGAGCGCAAGGAACAGCGCCACGAGCGTCGTGCACCACTGGACGAGCACACCCAGCGCCGTCGCGCCCGGGTAGAACGACCACGCGATCGAGATCACACAGAGCAGCATGAAGAGCGCGAGCGTCTTCGGCAGCTTCTTCCAGGCCACGAGTGGCCGCGGCCGCAGGAAAAGGATGACGCTTCCCGCCACGAGCAGCACGGCGAGGACGCCGAAACCCCACCAACTAATCGAGTCGCGCCAGGCATCGCCGGCAAGCAGCGTGAAGATCACGAGCGTCGAGAAACCGCCTACAGCCAGTCGTGTGCGGTCCGGGGTCATGGATCCAAGGCTAGGGGATCGGTGCTGGGGACTAGGCGAACGCCGCGTGGCCGGTGATGCTCCTGCCCACGATGAGCGTGTTCATCTCGCGCGTGCCCTCATAGGAATACAGCGCTTCGGCATCCGCGAAGAAACGAGCAACGTCGTAGTCGATGAGGATGCCGTTGCCACCGAGGATCTCGCGGCTCCACGCCACGGTCTCGCGCATGCGGGAAGTGGCATAGGCCTTCGCCAGGGCGGAGTGCTCGTCGAGCTGCTCGCCGCGATCGAGCATTTCGGATGCGCGCGTGCACAGTGCGATGCTGGCCGTGATGTTGCCGACCGACTTCACGAGCAGGTCCTGGACGAGCTGGTGGGCCGCCAGCGGCTTGCCGAACTGGGTCCGCCCGGTCGCGTAGCGCAGGGCGGCCTCGTACGCCCCGACCGCGACGCCGATCGCCGACCAAGCGACCTCCGCCCTGGTCTGGCGCAGCACCGCGGCGGTGTCCTTGAACGAGTTCGCGTTCTGCAGGCGAAGTGACTCCGGCACGACGACGTTCTCGAGGGTGATGTCGGCGTTCTGCACCATGCGCAGGGACTGCTTGCCTTCCATCTTCGTCGCCGTGTATCCGGGCGTCGAGGTGGGAACCATGAAGCCCTTGACCTGGTCGTCTTCGGTGCTCCTCGCCCAGACGATCGTCATGTCGCTGAACGTCGCATTGCCGATCCAGCGCTTGGATCCGTTGAGCACCCAATTGTCGCCGTCGCGGGTGGCGATCGTGCGGAGCCCCCGCGCGGAGTCCGAACCGGACAGCGGCTCGGTCAGGGCGAATGCGCTGAGAACCTCGCCTGATGCGAGCTTGGGGAGCCACTCTGCGCGCTGCTCCGGCGAGCCCGTGATGGCGACCGCACCGAGCGCGAGTCCGTTCTGCACCCCTACGTAGGTGCTGACGCTTGCATCGACGCGGGAGAGCTCGAGAGCGACCCAGCCGCGGAAGACCGCGGAGTTTTCGAAAGCGCGCGTCTCCTCGTAGCCGAGGCCGATCGTGCCCAGGCCGTGCAGGCGGGGGATGATCGACGCCGGGAACTCGGCCTTCTCCCAGTGCTCGTTGACGATGGGTTTGACGTCCGTCTCGAGGTACGCGCGCAGGTCGGCGATGAAGCTCTTCTCCCGGTCGGTGAGGAGGCTCTCGTAGCCGTAGAAATCGCTGGCGAGGGGCTCGAATGCCATGTCTGCTCCATTGCGTCGTCTCGCGTGCTCTGGCGGCGCGCTCGGTCGGGGTTGGCGCTCAGCCTACGGAGCACGAGGGGGTGACCGAAAGCGGTTGGTAGTTTGGTCTAACGATCGAAAGGGACTATCTCGGATGTTTGTGCGCATCGGCAACACACCTCGCGACTACGCATGGGGATCCACCAGTGCCATTGCCGAGCTGCTCGGGACGGCGCCGTCGGGCAAGCCGGAGGCGGAGCTGTGGCTGGGGGCACACGCTGGCTCGCCGAGCGCGATCCTCGACCCCGCCGAGACCGGTGGAGCGCGAGACCTGGCCGAGTGGATCACCGCGGACCCCACGAGGGCGCTCGGCGGAGGCGCGATCGATGGCGGAGCGGACGTCGCCCGCCTGCCGTACCTGCTGAAGGTGCTCGCCGCTGCCGGTCCGCTCTCGTTGCAGGCGCATCCGTCACCCGCGCAGGCGCGCGCCGGCTTCGCCAGGGAGAACGCCGAGGGGATCCCGCTCGATTCGCCGATCCGCAATTTCAAAGACCCGCTGCACAAGCCCGAGTTGATCTACGCGCTGAGCCCGACGTTCGAGGCGCTGTGCGGCTTCCGGGCGATCGATGAGAGCGTGGCGGCATTCGACGCGCTCGTCGCGGCTGCGTCTGGCGGTGCCGCCCGGCCTGGCGGTGCTGCGGATGCTAGGCCCGGTGCGGATGCTTCGCCCCGTGCTGCGGTGCTCGCCGGGTTCCGCAACCGTCTCGCTTCCGCTTCCGCCGGCTCCGCCGAGTCGGTGCTGCGTGACGCCGTCGCGTGGCTCCTGGGTGGTGGCGAGGACGTCAACGTGCTCGTGGATGCCGTGGTGGCTGCGGCGGCCGTTCTCGCGCTCGAGCCGGTCGGCACGCTCGCGGAGACCTACCCAGGGGATCCGGGAGTGGTGCTCTCGCTTCTCCTGAACCACGTGACGCTGCGGAAGGGTGAGGTGTTGTACCTGCCGGCAGGCAACATCCACGCGTATCTTTCCGGTCTCGGGATCGAGCTCATGGCCGCGTCGGACAATGTTCTGCGCGGCGGCCTCACGCCCAAGCACATCGACGTGCCCGAACTGCTCGCGGTGCTCGACTTCTCGCCGATCGCGGAGCCGCGGCTTGCTGCGGAGACGCCGGCGCCCGGGGTCGAGGTGTTCCGCCCGGACGTGCCCGATTTCGCCCTGGTGCACATCGAACTCGAAGCGGATGCCGGTGCCGGTGTCTCCGAGGCGACAGTGCCGCTGCCCGGCCCCGCGATCGTGCTCTGCGTCGATGGCACGGTCGAGGTCGGCGGTGCCGGTGCAGCGGGGGTTGCCATGCACCGTGGTGAGTCGGTTTACGTCACTCCCGACGAAGCATCCGTGCGCGTCACGGGCACGGGCTCGCTCTTCCTCGCCACGACGAACGCTTCGTTGTAGCCACCTGCGAGCTGGCGAACGCGGTGTGCTGCCGCTCGTGAGCTGGTTTGCGCCGTCGAGGAAATCATATAGCATATGATTCGCTAGCCTCCTCAGCAGAAGGATCAACGATGCCCCTTATCGCAGCCGCAACCGTCGCGCTCGTCGACGTCGAGGTCGAGACCGTCCGCACCGATGCGGTGCAGAGCTTTGCCAAGCAGGAGACGATCGTCGTCGAAATCACGACCGACGATGGTCTCACCGGCACCGGATACGCCTACACCATCGGTACGGGCGGCCATTCCGTGGTGGAGCTTCTTCGTCACAGCCTGCTGCCCTTGCTGCCCGGACAGGACTCGAGAGAGATCGAGTCTCTGTGGAAGGCGCTGCACGCTGCGACACGCGCCACAACCGTCGGTGCTCTCACGAGTCTTGCTCTCGCAGCGGTCGACACCGCACTGTGGGACCTGCGTTGCCTCCGCGCAAACGAGCCGCTCTGGCGCGTCGCCGGCGGCGCCGGCCGGCGTGTGCCGCTCTATGACACCGAGCACGGCTGGCTGCAGCTGCCCACCGATGAGCTCGTCGCGGGGGCCGTCGCGGCCAAGGAGAACGGGTGGGGTGGCACCAAGATCAAGGTCGGCAAGCCGAGCGCCGTTGAGGATGCCGAGCGGCTTCGCGCCGTTCGTGAAGCGACCGGTCCGAGCTTTGACATCATGGTCGACGCCAACCAGTCATTCACCGCGGCCGAGGCGATTCGCCGGGCGGAGACGTTCAGGGACCTCGATCTGTTCTGGTTCGAGGAGCCTTTGCCTGCCGACGATGTGAGCGGTCATGTGCGGCTAGCGGACTCGACGACCGTGCCCATCGCGGTGGGTGAGTCGATGTACTCGATCGCTCAATTCCGGGACTATCTGCAACGTGGTGGGGCATCGATCGTGCAGCCGGATGTCGCGCGCATCGGCGGTATCACCCCGTGGCTCAAGGTCGCGCACATGGCAGAAGCGTTCAACGTGGTCGTGGCTCCGCATTTCCTGATGGAGCTGCACGTGAATCTGGTGGCAGCTGTGCCGAACGGCCGCTACGTCGAACACATCCCACAACTCCGGGCAATCACCACACAGGAGATGGAAATCGTCGGCGGTCACGCGCTGGCGTCGGTGACACCCGGCCTCGGCATCGCATGGAACCGCGATGCCATGGACAACCGCCGAGTCGTGTGACTCGACGGGGCAACACACCGCAACCCCGCAATTCTGAAAGGACAATGATGTCTGCAACACCCACAGTGAGTGCGCCTTCGCGCACGAACACCCCTATCGGCGTCGCCCTCGCGTCTCTCGTCGGCTCGGCCCTGGAGTGGTACGACTTC
>JAVECW010000175.1 GCA_030841285.1 Microbacteriaceae bacterium | reverse complement strand
CCCATACCGCCACCCCCAAATGGGCATTTTCACGCGACTCGAGGAAAGGGCTACGAACCGGAACCGACGGACCAGGTCGCGCGCTCCGCGCCATCCTGCATCGTGATCCAGGCGCGAATATCGATCGGCTCTGTGGGCGGGAGCTCGATTGCAGAAGGGCTGATTTCTCTCACGGTGTCATCCGTGGGTTCAAAGGGTTTCATGTCGACTTTCGCCTCCTCGATAGGTGGATGCGAGCCATCCGTGTCCCGGGTCGACGCAACTCGCTCGTTTTCGAGGCTAGGCCGGGACCTGTTTTTTGGGCAAGGCCTTGACTTCGAGGCGGCAATTTGCACGGCCGATGCACAGGCTTTTCACTGTGAAGTCAAGGTGTAGATCGTCGCCAGGCGACTTGATAGGACTGAAGGCAGGCGTAGGAAAGGAGTGACGATGACCGTCAAGCTCAATCGGAAAGCGCTCGAACACGCCAGATCACTCATCCAGCGGGGAAGGGTAGTGCGCGATAAACGTGACGACTGGAGCGAGCACGCACCGAGCGCGGAGGAAGAGAATCGATACCTGAATAAGCACGGGTTCGGCGACTACTCGCAGTGGTTTCTTGGCGTCGACGACGATTCGCCAGCGGACACGAAAGGGCACTACAGCTTCCCGTACAGCGACTTCAAGAAGGTCCATCGCTGCGCGGTGATTTCCTTGGAGAGCCGCGCTGCGCAGAACGATCACGACGACATCGCAAAGGCCGCGAAGGACCTGCTCACGCTTATCGACGAGGACTAGCGTGGCAGGCCCGAAGCGGGTTCTGCGTTAGCGGATTGCGGCGCGCAATTCCGCGGCGGCAACAGCGGGGTCGGCCGCGCTGTAGATCGCGCCACCCGCAACGGCCACCTGTGCACCGGCAGCCTGAACGGCGGCGATGGTGGAAACCTTCACGCCGCCGGCGACGGAGAACGGAACCTTGGCGGTCTCGCCGTCGTTGAGGAGGGTCTGGAAAGTGAATCCGGGCTCGGCTTGCTCGTCGAGACCAGCATGCATCTCAACGAATTCCGCACCAAGCGCGTGTACCTCGCGGGCACGCGTGACCTTGTCCTTGACGCCGATGAGGTCGACGACGATGCCCTTACCGTGAGCCTTGGCCGCCTTCACCGCGCCGGCGATGGTGCTGTCGCCCGCCGTGCCGAGCACGGTCACGAGGTCGGCACCCGCGGAGAACGCGATGTCCGCCTCGAGCTCGCCGGCATCCATTGTCTTGAGATCGGCGAAGACGATCTTGTCGGGGTGCGCCTTCTTGACGGCGGTGATGGCGCTGAGTCCCTCGGCCTTGACCAGCGGCGTGCCGAGCTCGATGATGTCGACGTACGGAGCGACCTTGCCAGCCAGTGCCAGTGCGTCGCTCGTGGTGAGCACATCCATCGCTACTTGGAGCTTCATGGGGTTCTTCTTTCTTCTTTGTGGGGGCTATTCGGGTTGTGGGGGCTATTCGAGATTGGCGTGGCGTGGCCAGAGCTCATCGGCGGTCGCACCGGAGGCCTTCCAGAGCGAGTGGAACAGGGCGTCGCCGATGAAGACCACGAGCTGTTCGAACAGGCCGCCTGCGTATTGGATGGAGAGCGCTCCACTCCGGTCCAGCTTCTGCGCGGCGGGAAGCGTGACGACAACCTTCGACAACTCGGCCACCGGCGACGCAGCATCCGTCGTGATGGCGATCACTGTCGCATCCGTCGCGACCGCGGTCTGTGCTGCACGAACGATCATGCTCGTCGTGCCCGATCCGCTCGCAACGAGCAGCACGTCTCCCCCACCGATCGCCGGCGTCGTGACCTCGCCGACCACGTGGACCGCCAGGCCGAGGTGCATCAACCGCATGGCCGTCATGCGAAGGGCGAGACCGGAGCGTCCGGCGCCGAGAACGAAGATTCGCGGGGCGCCGCGCAGCACCGACGCGGCTTCGGAGAGCCTTTCGTCGATGTCGGATGGGAGGTGCTCGATGGCGTCAACGTTTTCGGCGACGAGCGTCGTGAGGGATGCCAGAACAGACGGAATCGCGGTCGTGCGGGTCGGGCCGGTGGTCATGATCCTATCCTCGGCTGCCTCGCGTGGCGATGCGGCCCGGCGAAGGAACGGGCACTCCTACCTGAACGGGTAGCTCAGGCGGCCCGCATATGCTGCCTGCATGATTCGCAGCGCCTGGCCCAACTCGACGGACATCCTCGAAGGGCTGCATCGGGTGCTGTCCAGTTCGCTGCTCGAGACGGCTCGCGAACTCTCAGCGTTGCTTGCTCCGATCGTGGAGCACAGCGCGCTCGTCATCTTCACCGAGGATTGCACGGGCCGGCCACGTAAGACAGCGGGCGACCGTACCATCATCGACCGGGTCACGATCGCCGAACTCGACGTGATTCGAGATGCTGCCACCGCACATCCGGGCGCGATGTGGAATGTGATGGCCGCTATCGGGGATGCCGAGCGACCGGTCGCCGCATGGATCGCGCCCACCGGGGCGCTCCTCGTGCTGACCGACCCGGTGGCACCATCGGGAACGATGGGCCAGGCCGATGTCCGCGCAGATTCGACAATCCTCGCCGCGGTGGGCAGCCTGTGGCACCTCGTCGCTCTCGATATTCGGCACCAGGTCGGTGCGGCGGCACCGGACTACCTCCTGGATTCGCGAGCCGTCTCGCGCGAGCGAATGAGGACCATCGCCGAGCTGACGGATACGCACTCGGTCACGCTCGAGTCACTGCTCGCTATTCTCCGATCCCGTGACGCGAGCGATGCCAAGGCGAGGCAGGCTGCGACCGAGCTCGCGGCGAACGCGATGGTGCAGCTTCGAGCCGTCTCCGACCGCTATCTCTCACTCTCGGAGGAGCCCGTGGCCCGTGCGTTCGAACGGCTTCGCGACGACCTTCGGCCGCTCGAACGATTCAGCGACCTCGACGTGCAGTTCGTCGAGCCTCCGACCGATGGGCGAGCGCTACCCGGCGAGGTGGCTCATGCCGCCCGCGCGATCGTGCGAGGCGCGGTACTCGCACTCGTCGAGCAGTCCAACGTTTCGCGGGTGCGGGTGCAGTGGGACTGCGACGGCAGCAATCTCCTCATCGGCATTCGAGACGATGGACCTGGCGACCTCTCGACGGACGTTACGAGCGTCCGGCAACTCGCGTCGCGGGTCACGGCGCTCGACGGGACGCTGGCCGTGGAGGCGACGCCGGGTTGGGGGTCCGAAGTGGCCGTCACGATTCCACTGGATGCGCCCACCGCCCCGCTCGCGCTGGCCTCGGAGTGGGGGCTCAGCGCCCGCGAACGTGAGGTGCTCGCGCTGGTCGCATCCGGAGCCCGCAATCGCACGATTGCCGAATCCCTGTCGATCAGCGAGAACACGGCAAAGTTCCACGTCTCGAACCTGCTTCGCAAGGTCGGCGCGAGGAGTCGGTCGGAGCTCGCCGCCCTCGCCCACTGAGTAGCGAGCTCAGCGAGCCCCTCGTTCAGCGAGCCCCGCGTTCAGCGAACGCTAGCGGGTAGCCGCACCGGCCGTGCGGGACGGATGTTGTCACCCGCGCGCCGGTCGAGTCGGAGAGCCTCGAGCGTCGCACCAAGCGTCAGCACGGCGATCACGATGAAGGCGACGCGGTATGGCGTCAGCGACGCCGGAGAGCTGTCGAGCAACTGCCCGGCTCGGAGGGCGACCGCACCCACCGTCACGCCGAAGCCGGCGGCAACCTGCTGGATCGTCGAGGAGACCGTGTTGGCCGCGGTCATCGCATCCGGGCGGATGTCGGCGAAAGCGATGGTGTTGTAACCCGTGAAGCCGATCGAACGCACCACTCCACTGAAGAGCAGGAGCGCGGCGATGAAGAGCACCGGGGTCGCACTGCCGATGAGTGCCATCAGGGCCATGCTCGCGGCGGCGCCCAGGCTGGAGTAGATGAGCACAGGGCGGAACCCGAACCGCACCAAGAGGGGGGTGGTCACGGGCTTGATCGCGAGGTTGCCGACGAAGACGAACAGTACGACCGCGCCCGATTCCACCGGAGACCAGCCGAAGGCATCTTGGAACAGCAGCGGAAGCAGGAACGGGATCGCGCTGATGGTCAGGCGAAAGAGCGATCCGCCAGCGTGGGTCACGCGGAACGTCTCGACCCGAAACGTTCTCAGGTCGAGCAGCGGATGCGCGGTGCGCAGCAGATGCCAGATGGCCAGCGCCGTGAACACCACGCCCGCAATCGCGAAGCCGAGCACCTCGACCAGGCTCGATCCGGCGCCCGAGAGGAGCGAACCGAGATAGACGAGCGCCCCGAGCCCACCGCAGGTGAGCACGAGGCCCCACCAGTCGAGTGGCGCTGGCGCCTGTTCGCGCCCCTTCGGGATGAGCCGAAGCGCGGCGATGAAGGCGATCACTCCGAGGGGAACGTTGATGAGGAAGATCCACTGCCACGACGCGTACGTCGTGATGAGTCCACCGATCAACGGGGCCACTACCGGAGCGGCGAGGGCCGGCCAGGTCAGCCAGGCGAAAGCCCGGATCAGATCCTTCTTCTCGGTCACCCGCAGCACCATGAGCCGGCCGACGGGCACCATCATCGCGCCACCGATTCCCTGCAGCACGCGCATGATCACCAGCTCGGGCAGGCTCACGCTGAACGCGCAGAGTATGGATGCGATCGTGAAGACGGCGATCGCAACCACGAAGACCGGGCGTCCGCCGAGTCGCTGGGTCAGCCATCCGCTCAGGGGGATGAGAACGGCGAGGGTCAACAGGTAGGCGGTGATGGCGACGCTGATCGCGGGCGAGGCGACTCCAAGGGACCTGGCGACGCTCGGTGCGGCTGTCGAGAGGATGGTCCCGTCGAGGTTCTCCATGAAGAAGGTGCCGGCCACGAGCAGGGTGATGGCGAGTTGTCGCTTATCCGCCACGCTGTAACACCAATCTTTCGTGCAGTTCCCGAGATACGAGACTACCTAATCCCGGGAGGGCACGTTCGGAGGCGACTTTTAGAGATTTGTTTTGGATTGTCCTTTCGGCCGGCTCCCGTTCGTTTCTAAGGTAGAGCCATCCATAGGGGTTGGTCTGAGTCAAGGGAGTCATCATGCCTACGTACATTGCACTGATCTACACGGCCGACGTCGACTGGACCTCACCGGGGTACGCCGACGAAAACGCGAAATACCTGGAGTTCGGCCAGGAGTCCGCGGAGGTCATTCGTGGGGGCGCGGCGCTCTATCCGACGTCGACCGCGACGACCGTCCGAGTCTCCGGTGGCAAGGGCGGGGAGGTCCTGTTGAGCGATGGCCCATACGCCGAGACGAAGGAGGCGCTCACCGGCTACTACGTGCTCGAGTGCGACAACCTCGATGAGGCGCTCCGCCACGCAGCGAAGATCCCGGCCGCGTGGAACGGGGTCGTCGAAGTTCGGCCAACCATCCCGTCATTGACTTGACCGATCCGAAAGAAACGCTCGACGAGCTCCTTCGTCGTGAGGGTCGTCTCGTTCTGGCGACCCTCACGCGACTGACCGGCGACCTCACGCTGGCGGAAGATGCCGTTCAGGATGCGTCGATTTCCGCTCTGGAGACCTGGCCGCGCGCCGGCATCCCGCCCAACCCGCGCGCGTGGCTCATCCTTGCGGCCAAGAGGCGCGCGATCGATCTCCTGCGGCGCGAGCGCTCGCGGTGGGTGAAGGAGAAGGACGCGACCATGGTGGCGATACAGATGGCGCCAGATGACTTTCCACCTGACGTCGTGCGTGACGACCAGCTGCGGCTGATCTTTACGTGTTGTCACCCTGCACTCGCGCAGGAGACTCAGGTGGCGTTGAGCCTTCGCGTGCTGTGCGGGCTGACCGTTGCCGAGGTTGCGCGGGCACTACTCGTCTCCGAGCAGACAATGGCGAAACGCCTCACCCGTGCCAGGTCCAAGATTGCCGACGCCGGCATCCCGTATCGCGTTCCGGATGTCGAGGAGTTGCCCGATCGGATGGCTGCGGTCGCGACGACGGTGTATCTGCTCTTCACGGAGGGGTACGCGTCGCAGTCTTCCGGTGGGTACGAGCGGCGGGCTCTTGCGGACGAGGCCGTGCGTCTCGGCCGATTGCTCGTCGAGTTGATGCCGGGTGAGCCGGTGCTTATGGGCTTGCTGTCGACCATCCTGATCCATCACTCGCGCCGCGATGCGCGTCTTGACGCAGCAGGGGACATCGTTCTACTCGCCGACCAGGACCGATCCAGATGGGATCGTACGATGGCGATGGAGGGGGTGGATCTGGCGGCGGCCGCGATCCGGAGAAGCGCTGATCGGCCGGAACGCTTCGCGGTCACGGCCGCTATTGCCGCGTGCCATGCGCTCGCCGAGGACGCCGCCGACACGGACTGGGATGCGATTGTGGCCTGGTACGACGTGTTGGCTCAGCTCGACCCCAACCCGATAGTTCGGCTGAACCGGGCCGCTGCTCGAGCGCAACGAGGGGAGACGCAGCTGGCGCTCGAGGACGTCGAGACCCTCGACGGTCTGGATGACTATTTCTGGTTCCATGCGACGCGCGCAGAACTGCTTACCCGGCTGGGGCGCACCGAGGAGGCGGCCGTGGCGGCGTCGCGCGCGAAAGACCTCACGGAATCGGAAGCGCAGCAACGACTTCTGCAGCGACGCCATCTCGAAAGCAGTTGAGCGAGTCGCCGTGGTCTCCCAACGAAAGTCACATTTCGTGTCGCAACGGCCCGGGAGACGCAGGCGGGCGATAGCCTCCCCTATGTCGGCGACCTTGCCGGGCGGGGGCAGGCATGAAGAAGTTCGGTGTTCGAGCGCCGGTCGCTGTTTCGGCGGCCGTAGGCGCCGGGCTGTGGTTTCTGAGTGGGCTCGTGTTCTTCGCTGTCGCGTGGCGAGCGAGTCGTTGGCAGGACGCGATTGCGCTGGTTGTTCCGCCAACGGTTCCGTTCGGCACGTGGAGCCGCATAGCGCCATGGAACGTTGCGCTTCCTTTGTTTGGCGCGGCGTTGTTCGGCGGATTATTCGGGCTGGCGCTGATGTGGCTGCTGGGCCGGCGAGGGGGGCCGGCGGCGCCGCGGTGGGCGTGGTTTCTTGGTTCATGGTTCATGGCTGTCGTGGCCGCGTGGATCACCGCAGGGGTCTGGGCCGTCGGCAGCACAATCGCGAGTTTCGCGCCGACAGGACTGGCGTGGGCGTTCCGTTCTGCGCAGCCTGATCTGTTGACGAGCGGGTTCTTTGGCGTGGTTTGGGGCTGGGCTCCTGCACTTGTTTTCGTCGTACTGATTCGCCAGCACACCTCTCTTGCCGCCGGCACCGATTTGGACGGCGGCGCAAATCAGAACGAAGCGGTCACGATTTCGAGAGGCTCGTTGCCGCGGTGGGCGTTCATGCTCGTGGGTATCCTCACGATCGCGGCGGCTCTCGGGGTGGGCGTGGGGCAATCGGCAGCGGTGCGCGCGACCCGCGTCGCGGCGGGTGGCACTCCCGACGGCCTGCCAACCGTGACTCCTACCCCGACCGAGGAACCTGCTGCAGCACCTCCGCAGGTTGCGCCCGATCCGGTGCAGCCTGGACCGAATTGGTGCGCCCCAGAGTCGACGAGCTTGTTGGTGTCGGGAACTGACGCCGCATTAGGGCATCGCGCGCTGACACTTGTGCTGATCAACCGTTCGACGACGCCCTGTGTTGTCAACGGGTACCCTGACGTCGCATTCGCGGATGCGGAAGGGCACGCTCTCACTGTCGGCCTCGAACACGGGACCTCATACATGGCCACGGATCCGGGCGCTACAGACCTGGTTCTTGCGCCGGGAGGATCTGCGGGGGCCAGCCTTAGCTGGCTCGCGACGGGAGCGCGCACCGGCACGGGCAGCAGGCTGTGGGCTGCTGCATATCCCGGGACGCAACGATCGCCGCTCGCGATCGACAGCGACATTGTCGACGGTTCCCGGATATCCGTCACAGCGTGGGCGGCGCCCGCAGCCGGCTGACCAAACATCAACCAAAGTCACATTTCGTGTCGCAACGGCCCGTGAGATGCAGGCTGGCGATAGCCTCCCATTGTCGACAAAAGGGGGAGCGGTGTCACGAGATTCTTCCCGTGCCCTCGTGACTCTGACAGTTCTTGGTGTCCTCGTCGGTCTGGCGGGATGCACGCCAGTGGAAGTGAGGCTCCCTGCGATCATTGGGACGCGGGCGTCGCCTTCCGCGTCTGCAACCCCGAATCCAGTGATCAAGTCTGGTGTGGTGGTGGCGACCGGCGAGTTGGCCTCCTCGGATGGCAAGACATCGGGACGCATTGTGGTCACTGCTAGCGCTGACGGAAACTTCGACGTCACAATGTCGGACTTTCGCACGTCGACTGCCGGCGACCTTGAGCTCGAGCTGAGTCCGGTGCCTTTTAACTCGGCCGTTAAGTGCTTCGCGGACATGGGCCTCAGGATCGCCTTGAACAAGGTCTCTTCCGGCACCTATCTGCTGGCGGGCGCCGTTGACTCCATCCAGGGAGACCCCACCTTCCTCGACAGTGTCCTCGTCACACAACCGGCGATGCCAGCCGCGAACGGCGAATGCCTGAACCCAGTTGTCGCCTCCGCGTCGCTCACCTGGACGATGCCAGACATGCGTCCGAGTCTCGTCGTTGTCGATTCAGGGATCAGGAGCGGGGCGACGGGGGTAGCGGCGATCGTTGATGGGGAGGCGGCCTCATACGTTGTCGCGTCGGACGACGTCATGGAAGCGATAGCTCAACGATTCGGGATCACGGTTGACGACATCCTCTATCTCAATCCCACGCGGATGGGTGGCAAGATGGCTCTCGCCGGCGAGACGCTCAACCTCAGCAAGAAGCTGCGCTAGTGGACGAGCAGATTGGGGAGCGGTCGGCGATCGAACCGGCGATCTCGAGCGTGCTGGATGCCCTCTGCAGCGAACTCGCGCTGCGTGGGAGCGGCCTCGTGACCGACGGGCAGCTTGATCCGGTCCTGGAGGCGAACTCGGTTTCGATCCTGCAGGAGACCTTTGTGAAGGCCAGGGCTGGCCTGGCGCCAGAGACCAACTATGTCTCGGTCGATTACAGCTCGCCCGCCGACCTGCAGCGAACCGGCACCTTGCGTGCTCGGCAGAACTATCACCCGGCCGAGAGCCTCGTCGCCGCCGAGGTCCTGTTCGGGGTCGCGCTTCCGCTCGTGGTCGAGCAGCTTCGATTCGAGTCGCGCGAGTCCGGTGATGTCGACGCTGTTGTTGTCGCGCGCGCACTGCACCACGCGGTGTGGCGACGGTTTCCGCCCGGTGCGATCGCGTATGTCGAGACGATCCGTCAGCGGCTTTCGATCGCGAACCAGGAGAGCCGCAAGCGGGTGTCCCGGGACCTGCACGATCGGGTCGCGCACGGCATTCTTGCCGGCATCCAGAGGATCGAACTGAGTGTGATCGCCGACGCCGACGCCAACGCCGGCGGCCCTCGGACAGAGGCGAAGGCATCCAATCTGAGGGACGCGATCGCGGTTCTTCGCGAGACCCTCGACGACGTTCAGGACATGGCGACCGAGCTGCGGCAGTTGGTCGGGGACCGCACTCTCGACGAGGCCATTCGCGACTATGTGGTCGATTCACACGACGGCGGCGATCCGGTCGTCGTCACCTCACACGGTGACACGCGGAGCCTTGCGCCCGCGATCGCTGAGGAGGTGTTCACGATCGTGCGGGAGGCCATCCGCAATGCGCGTGAGCACGCCGGTGCGGCCTCGATTCGGGTCGCGCTCACCTGGTCAGCCGACAGGCTGGTTGTCGTCGTGATCGACGATGGCGGCGGGTTTGCGTCTGGCGACGTGCGGGCATCCGCACTCGGGCTGGTCGGGATGCAGGAACGGGCCGAGATGATCGGGGGCCGGCTCGAGTGCGAATCGGGCGTGGGCGGGACCGCAGTCTCGCTGGGTATCCCGCTCGAATCGGAGCGGCAATGAATCCGGATGCTCCGCTCAGGCTTGCAATCGTTGACGATCATGCTCTGTTCCGGGAAGGCATTGCCGCCATCCTCCAGCACGACCTGCACATCGAAGTCGTCGGTCAAGGCGCCAGCAGCGATGACGCGTTCGAGCTCGCGCAGCGGCTGCAACCCGACGTGCTGCTGCTCGATGTCGAGATCCCCGGCGATCCGGCGCGGGCGACGATCGGCCGCATCCGCAGGGCCGCGCCGAACACCGGAGTTGTCGTTCTCACGATGCATCGTGACGCAATCCTCCGCGACGAGCTGCTGGCTGCCGGCGCCGTCGAATACGTCTTGAAGACAGCGCCGAGCCTGGAACTCGTTCGTGCCGTGCGTCGCGCCGCTGCGATCGTGCGCGGAACGGAAGCGGCAGGGGATGGCTCGCCCGGCCAACGGCTCCAGCCCGGCAAGCGGGGGATCCTGTCGAGGCGAGAGCGTGAGGTACTCCGACACATCGCGCACGCGAGATCCAATCGGGAAATCGCGCGCGAGATGAGCATTGCGGAAGGCACCGTCAAACGCCACACGAGCAACATCTACGCCAAGCTCGGCGCCAAATCCAGGATGGACGCCGTTCGGCGGGCCGACCGGATTGGACTCCTCGCCGAACCCGAAGGACTGGGATTGTGACCATTGGCACATTCCTCGGGATAGCTCGATGCGAGATACTGGCGAAAGCAGCGACATCCAGTTGGGGAACGATGGTGACTCGTTGTGCATCACGGGGTTGGTCGCCGACCCTGCGCTGACGGCGCAGGGTCGGCACCGTCCGCCCCGCTACGGCAGGAAGCGGTACTCGGTTGTCGAGCTGTAGGTCTCTCCGGGCCGCAGGATCGTGCCGGGAAAGTCACCGTTGTTGGCTGGGTCGGCGAATCGCTCCGGTTCGAGCGCGAAGCCATCACTCTGGCGGTAGGCGCGCCGACTTGCACCGACGACGCTCCCGTCGAAGACGTTGGCCGTGAAGAAGACAACGGCTGGCTCCGTCGTCCAAACCTCGAGCGTTCGGCCGGTTGACGGTTCGCGTACTCGCGCGGCGAAGTTGAGGCGGCCAGGTACGCCATCTACCGCGAAGTTGTGGTCGTACCCGCGGCCGTTGACCAGCTGCTCCGCATCCTCTCTGATGCGTTCCCCAACGCGACCTGGCTCGGTGAAGTCGAGGGGTGTACCGGCAACCGGCGTGAGGCCACCGAGCGGAGTCTGATCCGGCCCGATCGGCAGAAACGAGGATGCGTTCAGCTGCGCCTCGTGGTCAAGGATGCTGCCTTCGCCCTCTCCGGCGAGGTTGAAATAGGCATGGTTCGTGAGGTTGACGATCGTCGGCTTGTCGGTCTGGGCGAAGTACGTGACGCGCAGCGTGTTCTCGGTGTCGAGCAATTCATAGGTGACTGAGGTCTGGAGGTTGCCCGGATAGCCTTCTTCGCCATCGACGCTGAGGTATTCCAGACGAACGCCGCACCAGGCGGCTCCACGAAAGCCTTGCGCCTTCCAAAGCTGCTTGTCGAAGCCGACGACCCCGCCGTGCTTGGAGTGCGGCGCGCTGTTCTCGGCCAGCGTGTATGTCACGCCATCCAGCTCGAATTCGGCATTCTGGATGCGCCCCGCATAACGGCCGACGAGCGCCCCGAAGTACCTGGTCTGGGTCAGGTACGGGGCGAGTGAGTCGAACCCGAGCGTCACATTCGCCGTCGCACCCGAGGCGTCAGGAACATTGACCGATTGGATGATTCCACCGAAGTTGAGGATGACTACCGAGCCGCCGACGCCGTTGGTCAGCCGATACGCATCGACCTGCCGACCGTCGCCCATTGTTCCGAACGGAATCGGGGTCGGGACGCTGTCGTGGTTCGATTCCTCTGCCTCTGGGGTCACTCTTATCCGTCTCTCTGGTCCGGCGGCGGGTTGCAAAAGTATGCTTTATTCGCCTATATTACTCAATGCGCATGCTCGTTACTGACGCTTTGTCGGGGAGACTCGAGGTGGGCGACGCACAGAGGGACCCGCGAGCTGTACCTCTGAGAGTCGTGGTGCGCCCCGTGAAGAAAGGCTAGAGGCTCAGCCAATGCTGCAGGCGACAGGTGTTCGATCGATCGTCGTCATGGGCGTCTCCGGATCCGGCAAGACGACGATCGGCGAGGCGCTGGCCGAGCGAATCGGCGCCGAGTTCGCCGACGGTGACTCGTTTCATCCGGCGGACAACGTCGCAAAGATGGCCGCCGGCCAAGCACTCACCGACGCAGACCGACTGCCATGGTTGCGCACCGTGGGGCAGTACATCAGGGGCGTGGAGTCGGAGAACCAGAGTTCGGTCGTCGCGTGTTCGGCGCTGAAGAGAGCGTACCGGGATGTCTTGCGCGAGCAGGCGCCGGATCTCTTCTTCGTGTTCCTGGATGGATCCCAGCAGCTCATCCACGACCGCGTCGTCGCGCGGAGTCACGAGTTCATGCCCCCATCACTTCTCGACTCGCAGTTCGCAAGCCTTGAGCCGCTTGAGGCCGACGAGCGAGGCATGAGAATCGACATCACGTCGGATCCCGACGAAATCGTCAGCCAAATCAAGGCTGAGCTGAGACGGCCCAGCGCCGCAACGAACTAAAA
>JAVECW010000112.1 GCA_030841285.1 Microbacteriaceae bacterium | reverse complement strand
GGTTGAGCCATCCGCAGGCGAGTCCCTTGTATGCGACGACCTTCGCCGCGAGTGAGCCGGCCTTGGGGGCGTAGCCAGGGTCTGTACCGAAGTTCGGGTTGAAGGCGTAGATCTGATCTGGCGTGATGAGCTGGTTGCAGGTCAACGCAACTGGGGTCGAGGCGGGGGTCGGAGCAGCCGATGGTGCTGCGCTCGTCGTCGGACTCTGTGTCGGCGTTACCGCCGGCTTGGCCGTCGGTGTCGGCGTGCTCGCGCATGCCGCGAGCCCCAGTGAACCGGTGCCGATCATCGCGAGGACGACAGCGGCGCGGATGACTCCAGCGGAGCGTGAGCGAGTGATGGCGACCATGCAGAACCTTCCAGGCAAGAGGTGCGATGCGGCGAGCGGACGAAGCGAACGCGCCCGGGCGCGCGTGAAGCGACCTTATCAAGTCGCACAGCGCATTCCGGACAGGTGTCGCCATTCGTTGCAGAATTGATCAAGACCGCGCCGGGTAGAATCGATGCCCGTGACTCCCGCCGAACTCTCCGCCGCCCTCTTCGACATCGTCAACACGATCGTCGACGGCCGACGCCAGGGTGACGATGCGCCGAACGTCGCACTTGTTGCATCGGATGTCGCCCTCGAGCGCCCGAAAAACCGCGACCACGGCGACTGGGCGTCGAACATCGCAATGAAGCTCGCCAAGCCGCTCGGCCTCAACCCGCGTGAGCTCGCGGCCGAGATCGCCGACGCGGCCGCGTCGATCGACGGCGTCGCATCCGCCGAGGTGGCCGGCCCCGGCTTCATCAACTTCCGCCTCGACGCGGCAGCAGCAGGGCAGCTTGCGAAGACGATCGTGGAGGCGGGGGAGGGCTTCGGGCACGGAACGCTCTATGGAGGCATCCGCATCAACCTGGAATTCGTCTCGGCGAATCCCACCGGGCCGATCCACATGGGCGGAGTCCGCTGGGCCGCGGTCGGCGACAGCCTGGCCCGCATCCTCGCCGCCGAGGGCGCGGATGTGACCCGCGAGTACTACTTCAACGACCACGGTTCGCAGATCGACCGTTTCGCGCGCAGCCTACTGGCGGCCTATGTCGGCGAGCCGACGCCGGAAGACGGCTATGGCGGCGCATACATCGCCGACATCGCCGCCCAGGTGGTCGATCGCTTCGACGGCGAACTCGCCGGCCTGCCTCGTGAGGAGCAGCAGGAGGTGTTCCGCTCGATCGGGACCGAGCTGATGTTCGCCGAGATCAAGTCCAAGCTGCACAGCTTCGGTGTCGACTTCGACGTCTATTTCCATGAGGACTCCCTGCACGAGTCCGGTGCGGTGGACCGCGCCATCGAGCGCCTCCGCGAACTCGGTCATGTCTTCGAGGAGGATGGGGCGATCTGGCTGCGCACCACCGAGTTCGGCGACGACCGCGACCGCGTGATCATCCGTAGCAGTGGGGAACCGGCATACATCGCGGGCGATCTTGGCTACTACCTGGACAAGCGTGAGCGCGGCTTCGAACAGAACCTGATCATGCTCGGCGCCGACCACCACGGATATGTGGGCCGCCTGATGGCCATGGTCGAGGCATTCGGCGACACGCCGAATGTGAACCTGCAGATCCTGATCGGCCAGATGGTCAACCTCCTGCGTGACGGCGAGCCTGTGAAGATGAGCAAGCGCGCTGGCACGATCGTCACGCTCGACGACCTGGTCGACGCGGTGGGCGTGGATGCCGGTCGTTACGCCCTCGTGCGTTCCTCGAGCGATTCGCAGCTCGACATCGATCTCGACCTGCTCAGCAAGCGCACCAACGAGAATCCCGTGTTCTATGTGCAGTACGCCCACGCGCGAACACGTTCGGTCGCGCGCAACGCCGAGACGGCGGGTGTCGATCGCTCGGCGTTCGCGCCGGAGTTGCTCACGCACGAGACCGAGTCGGCGCTCCTCGGCGCGCTCCAGGAGTATCCGCGGTTCGTCGTCCAGGCGGCCGAGCTGCGTGAACCGCATCGCATCGCGCGCTATCTCGAGGAGATCGCGGGGCTCTATCACCGCTGGTACGACAACTGCCGTGTGATCCCGCTCGGCGATGAACCCGTGACCGACTTGCACCGCACGCGGTTGTGGCTCAACGATGCCACGAGCCAGGTCATCCGCAACGGTCTCGGGCTGCTCGGCGTCTCTGCCCCGGAGCGGATGTAGCGATGAAGAAGGTGCGCACCGACGATGGGCGGCTCGCGCCGCTCGGGCATGCGGGTGCCGCGCGGGTTCGACGGCGGTGGCCGAAGGTCCTCTTCGGGATCGTCATTCCGGTTCTCCTGCTCACCGTCGCGTTCTTCGTCGTTGACGCCGGCGTGCGTTCATACGCGGAAGGGCGCGTCCGCGATGAGATCCAGCAGAACCTGCCGGCCGGCGTCACGGGCGCCGTCACCGTGCACATCGGGGGAGCGTCGGTGATCGCGCAGTACCTCGCCGGATCGTTCGAGCGCGTCGAGGTGGATGCGCCGGCGCTCACGATCAACGGCATTCCGGTAGCGGCATCCGTCGTCGCCGCTGGGGTTCCGGCCGACCTGACCAAGCCGGTTGCCTCCGCCAGCGGCACCTTGCGCGTCGACCAGGCGGCGCTCAATCAGCTCGTTCGCGTACCAGGGGCGACGGGCGGCGTCACTCTCGGGCAAGGCACGCTGACGTACGACGGCACGACGACGCTGGCCGGCTTCAGGATCGGCTACCAGGTCGCGGCAACTCCGAAGGCCAACGGCGCCACCGTGCTGCTGCAGCCGAAGGACGCGAAAGTCACCGCGGGCGGCGGCGGTATCGACCTCACGGCCCCGCTGGTCGCCGCGCTTGGGCAGACCCCGGTCGCCGTGTGCGTCGCGCAATACCTCCCCGTCGGTTTCGCGGTGACGGCAGTCGATGTCACGCCGACGGCCGCGACCATCACGGTGGACGCACAGAACCTCGTGCTCTCGCGGGCGACCCTGGGCACGAGGGGCTCCTGCTCCTAGCCCAGTTCGGATGCCGCCGCGAACCTCGCTAGAATTTGCGTGCCGATCGTTCGATCGATCGGTAGATGTTCTCCATTGGCTTCAGGGACCAAGCCGGGTCCGCTCGCCCCGAGAAATACCCACTCGACCCATCCCGTGAGGTTTTCCCCGTGGCTACCAATCCCCTGGCACCGCAGTGGCTGACGCCCCCGAGCGACGCCAATGAGCTCCTCCCTGCGCTGTGGTCGCACAACACCGTGCGAACCGACGGCGAGCTCACCGTCGCTGGCGTCGGCGTGAACTCACTCGCCGAGCAGTTCGGTACGCCGCTCTATGTCGTCGACGAAGCGGATGTTCGGTCGCGCGCGGTCGGGACTCTCGCAGCCTTCCAGCGCGCGTTCTCCGGCATCGGCACGACCGCGAAGGTGTACTACGCGGGCAAGGCGTTCCTGAGCATCGAGGTCGCTCGGTGGATGACCGAAGCCGGGCTCAACATCGACGTCTGCAGCGGAGGGGAACTCGCCGTCGCACTCGCCGCTGGCGTCGACCCCGGCCGGCTCGGGTTCCACGGCAACAACAAGTCGATCGCCGAGATCGACCGCGCGGTGACGGTCGGCGTCGGAGCCATCGTCATCGACAGCCTGCAGGAGATCGACCGGGTCGCGGATGCAGCGCGCAGGCACGGCCGCGTGCAGCGGGTGCGCCTACGGGTCAACAGTGGAGTTCACGCGCACACGCACGAATTCCTGGCGACCGCGCACGAAGACCAGAAGTTCGGCATTGCGCTTGACGCGGCTGCCGACGCCGTCGCCGCGATTCGTTCACACGACAGCCTCGAGTTTCTCGGCCTGCATTGCCACATCGGCTCGCAGATCTTCGGGTCGGAAGGTTTCGCGGAGTCCGCGGGGCGCCTGCTCGAGCTGCACGCCGAGCTGCTGACATCCGGAAGCGTTCCTGAACTGAACCTCGGCGGCGGGTTCGGCATCGCGTACACGTCCGCCGATGACCCCACGCCGATCGACGAACTGGCGGGCCGCATCGCGCGCGGCGTGGCCGCGGAGTGCGCGCGCCTCGGTATCCCCGTTCCCGCCGTCGCGTTCGAGCCCGGGCGCGTCATTGTCGGTCCTTCGACCTTCACGCTCTACACCGTCGGAACGACCAAGCCGGTTGCGGTCTCCGTGCCGGCCTCGTTATCCGGCGACGCCGGCGACGATGCGTTAGACGGCATCGCGATCCGCACATACGTGAGCGTCGACGGAGGTATGAGCGACAACGTGCGCACCGCGCTCTACGGCGCGGAGTACTCGGTCCGGCTTGCCAATCGGGTGTCCGACGCCGACCCCATCCTCGTGCGCATCGCGGGTAAACACTGCGAGAGTGGCGACATCGTCGTCAATGCCGACTACCTGCCGGGCGATGTCGCGCCGGGGGACCTCGCGGCCGTCCCGGCGACAGGCGCCTATTGCTGGTCGCTGGCCAGCAATTACAACTACCTGGGTCGTCCGCCCGTCATCGCGGTGCGCGATGGTGTCGCCCGCGTCATCGTTCGCGGCGAGACCGAGGCCGATCTTCTGGCGCGCGACGCCGCATTCCGCGAAGGAGCATCCGCATGATCGAATACCGCAATCTGAGGGTCGGCCTGCTCGGCGCCGGCTCCGTCGGGTCGCAGGTGGCGAAGCTCCTGCTCGAGCACGGCGAGGAGCTCGCCGCGCGCGTCGGTGCGAGTCTCGAACTCGTCGGCATCGCCGTGCGCGACCTTCACGCGAAGCGCGACGTCGACCTTCCTTCGCACCTCTTCACCACGGATGCGGAGTCGCTCATCCTGGGTTCCGACATCGTGGTCGAGCTCATGGGCGGTATCGAACCGGCGCGCAGCCACGTGCTGCAGGCCATCAACTCCGGTGCAGACGTCATCACGGCCAACAAGGCGCTGCTCGCGACCCACGGGCCAGAGCTCTTCGATGCCGCTGAGCAGGTCGGCGCCCAGCTCTACTACGAGGCGGCCGTCGGCGGCGCGATCCCGATCATCCGCCCACTGCGCGACAGTCTGGCCGGCGACCGGGTCAACCGCATTCTCGGGATCGTCAACGGAACGACCAATTTCATCCTCGATCGCATGGACACGCACGGAGACACCCTCGAGGGCGCGCTCGCGGCCGCCACGGAGCTCGGCTATGCGGAGGCAGATCCGACGGCCGACATCGGCGGATACGACGCGGCGCAGAAGGCGGCGATCCTTGCCAGCCTCGCCTTCCACACGATCGTGCCCATCGAGTCCGTCTACCGCGAAGGCATCACTGCCGTCACGAAGGAGCAGGTCGACGCGGCACGGTCGGCCGGCTTCGTGATCAAGCTGCTCGCGATCTGCGAGCGACTCACCGACCAGAAGACAGGCGAGGAGGGTGTCTCGGCGCGCGTGTATCCCGCACTCATCAGCCGCAGCCATCCGCTCGCCGCCGTGCACGGAGCCCATAATGCCGTCTTCGTCCAGGCGGATGCGGCAGGCGATCTCATGTTCTATGGCGCGGGTGCTGGCGGCGTCGAGACCGCCTCCGCGGTGCTCGGCGACCTGGTCTCTGCCGCCAGGCGGCACGTCGTCGGTGGCCCCGGCGTCGCGGAATCGACGCACGCCAAGCTGCCAGTGCTCGACATCGGACAGGCGATCACGCGCTACCAGATCACGCTCGAGGTCATCGACCAGCCGGGCGTGCTGGCGACCATCGCGCGGATCCTGAGCGAAGGCGGCGTGTCGGTCGAGGCCGTGCAGCAGTCGGTCGCGAGCGAGCTGCTCCCGGCATCCGGCTCGGTAGTACATTCGGACTCCGCGCCCACCGCTACCCTTGTTATTGGCACCCACGAAGCCGCGGAGGCGGATCTCGCCGCGACAGTGGAGGCTCTGGCCGCGAGCAGCGTGGTGGGTTCAGTCGCATCCGTTCTCCGAGTTGAAGGATCATAATGCCCGAAAAAGTGAACAGTCGTCAGTGGCGCGGAGTCCTGCGCGAGTACGCGGACCGACTGGACATCTCGGATGCCACTCCCATCATCACCCTCGGCGAGGGCGGAACTCCGCTGATCCCGGCCGCAGCGCTCTCCGCCCGTACCGGCGCCAATGTGTACGTCAAGTTCGAAGGCATGAACCCGACCGGGTCGTTCAAGGACCGTGGCATGACGATGGCGATTTCGAAGGCCATCGAACACGGCGCGAAAGCCGTCATCTGCGCGTCGACGGGTAACACCTCTGCCTCCGCCGCCGCATACGCGACACACGCCGGCATCCAGGCCGTCGTCCTCGTGCCGGAAGGCAAGATCGCTATGGGCAAGCTCAGCCAAGCGATCGCGCACAATGCGCAGCTCCTGCAGGTACAGGGCAACTTCGACGACTGCCTCGACATCGCGCGCGACCTCGCAGCCAACTACGCCGTCCACCTCGTCAACTCGGTCAACCCCGATCGCATCAACGGCCAGAAGACAGCGGCATTTGAGGTCGTCGAGGTGCTCGGTGACGCACCGGACTTCCACATCGTTCCGGTCGGCAACGCGGGCAACTACACGGCATACCACCGCGGATACCGCGAGGAGCTGGAGCGCGGCGAGAGCACGAAGCTGCCGCGCATGTTCGGATTCCAGGCCGCGGGCTCCGCTCCCATCGTGCTCGGCCACCCCGTCAAGGACCCCGACACGATCGCCAGCGCGATCCGCATCGGAAACCCGGCTTCATGGGAGCTCGCCCTCGGTGCGCGTGACGACAGCAACGGCTATTTCGGCGCGATCGACGACACGAAGATCCTCGAGGCCCACCGGATCCTCTCCGCCGAGGTCGGAATCTTCGTCGAGCCGGCCTCCGCGATCAGCGTCGCCGGATTGCTCGAGCGGGCCGAGGCCGGGGCCATTCCCGCCGGGGCCACGGTCGTCCTCACGGTAACCGGGCACGGCCTCAAAGATCCGCAGTGGGCGCTCCGCACGGCGGACGGCTCCGACGTGAAGCCGACCATCGTCCCCGTCGATACCGCGGCTATCGCCGACCTGCTCGGCCTCGCGAACGCCGGGCCAACGGCATGAGCCAGGCCGCCCTCGAGGCGCTGCGCGGTCGCTCGGTCTCGGTCAAGGTTCCCGCGACCAGCGCGAACCTCGGCCCTGGCTTCGACACGCTCGGCCTCGCACTCGCGCTCTATGACGAACTCGAGGTGAGCGTCAGGGACGAGCCGGGTGCGACCGTCGAGGTCATCGGTGTCGGGGAGGGCGAGGTTCCGACCGACGAGACCAACCTGGTGGTCAGGGCCATCGCGCACACCTTTGCGGCTGTCGGGCACCCGATGCCGGGGCTCAACATGGTTGCGCGCAACGTGATCCCGCACGGCCGTGGGATGGGCTCGTCCGGTGCGGCGATCGTCGAGGGCATCATGGCCGCGAAGGGACTGCTCGAGGGGATCGTCGAGATCGACTCGCAGGGCCTGCTCGCCCTCGCGAACGAGATGGAGGGGCATCCGGACAACGTCGCCCCCGCGCTCTTCGGCGGACTCACCATCGCCTGGGTCACGCCAGAGGGTCCCCGATTCAAGAAGCTCATCGTGCACCGCGGTGTCTCACCGCTGGTATTCGTGCCGGAGCATGTGATGTCGACGGCGCTTGCCCGCAGCCTCCAGCCCGAATCCGTGCCGCACGAGGATGCGGTGTTCAACGTGTCGCGCTCCGCGCTCCTCATCGCAGCGCTCATCCAGAGCCCGGAACTCCTCCTCGCGGCCACGGAGGACAAGCTGCACCAGAGTTACCGCGCTTCGGCCATGCCGGAGACGGATCGACTTATCACGCTCCTGCGCGAGAACGGGTTCGCGGCCGTCGTCTCCGGGGCCGGCCCCTCGCTCCTGGTGCTCTGCAGCGACCCGAGCCAACGCCTCGCTGCCGCTGAACTGGTCGCGGCGAGGTCGGAGACGCGCTGGCAGCCGCTCATGCTCGCCGTCGACTTCAAGGGCGCGACGGTCGTACAGACGGCCGCAAGCGCCGCCGAAGCACCTGCCGCCTAGGTGGCCACGAGCACCCCGAATGGGGCGGTGCGGTCCGCCAACGCAATGGTGCTAGACTTCAAACGCACCCGTGGAAACCGCGTAACGAGCGAATCTGGTCCCCGGGTGACCACCTAGCAATTGCTGTCGCCCCTGTCTGTGTACTCGCGCATCTCGCATCGGGTACCAACGCCGTGCGGATCAGAACGCACCGCAGGGCAGTCAACGCGACATGCGCTCCTGGCGTAGGCGAAATCGCCGTCAGGGGGAAAGGAATCTTCGTAGTGACTGATGTCAATCTCCACGCCACCGGTGTGGATCCGAGCGCCAATCTGACGACCCTTCGCGTTGCCGAGCTTCAGGCTCTGGCATCCCGATTGGGCGTTCCCGGCGCCACCAAACTTCGTAAGGGAGAGCTCGTGGACGCAATCTCCGAGATCCAGAACCACCCGGCGGAAACCGCCGACACCGCCGACACTTTGGAGGTCGCTGACAACGCGATCGCCGAACCGGCCGTGGCGGACCGGGTGCTCATCGAGCCGCTCATCGCAGAGCCGACCGTGACGGCCGACTCGGCCGCCGTGACGGCGCCACGTCGTCGCGCTCCGCGTCGGGCCACGAGCGCGGATGCCCTGCTCGCCCCGAGCGAGAACGCAAGCGTTCCCGCAACCACGCACCTCAACTCCGGTAACACGGGCGTCGACTCGTACGCCGCCGCCGAGGTCGCATCCACTGAAGCCGCTCCTGCGGAGCCACAGGCACTCGCCGACGCGGCCGACGCCGCGCCGACCGAGGCAGCACCGACCGGTGCCCCGGAAGTCGAGACGCTGGCCGAGAGCACGCGGGACGAGAGCACGCGGGACGAGAGCACGCAGGACGAGAGCACCGAACAGCCGCGGCAGGGTCGCAGCCGGAACCGCAATCGCAACAAGTCCACGGGCGGCAACCAGAACGCGAACCAGGGTGAAGGCGCCCAGGCCGATCGGTCCCAGGGCGACCGCAACCAGGGCGAGCGTGCGCAGGGCGACCGCAACCAGGGTGAGCGGGCGCAGGGCGACCGCAGCGACCGTAATCGCAACAACCGCAACCAGGGCGACCGCAACCAGCCCGAACGCAATGATCTGGTCGAGAACGACCGTGATGATTCCGGCCGGAACCCGAACAGCCAGAACACCCGCGGCGGGAACACCGCCGAGCAGCTCGACCGTGACATCGAGCGCAGCGGCCGCAACCGCTACCGTGACCGCAAGCGTCGTGGCCAGGTTGCGGGCGACGACCTCGAGCCGGAGCTGACCGACGACGACGTGCTGATCCCGGTTGCCGGCATCCTCGATGTCCTCGACAACTATGCCTTCGTTCGTACCTCGGGCTACCTGCCCGGTTCGAGCGATGTCTACGTCTCGCTCGGCCAGGTCAAGAAGTACAACCTGCGCAAGGGTGACGCCGTGGTCGGCGCGATCCGCCAGCCGCGTGAGGGCGACAACAACGGCCGCCAGAAGTACAACGCGATCGTCAAGGTCGACTCGATCAACGGCCAGAGCGTTGAAGAGGCCGCGAACCGCGTCGAATTCGGCAAGCTGACGCCGCTCTACCCGCAGGAGCGCCTGCGACTCGAGACCGAGTCGAGCAAGCTCACCCAGCGGATCATCGACCTGGTGGCTCCCATCGGCAAGGGCCAGCGCGGCCTCATCGTCGCGCCGCCCAAGGCAGGCAAGACCATCGTCATGCAGCAGATCGCCAACGCGATCACCACGAACAACCCCGAGGTTCACCTCATGGTGGTCCTCGTGGACGAGCGGCCAGAAGAGGTCACCGACATGCAGCGCACGGTCAAGGGTGAGGTCATCGCCTCCACCTTCGACCGCCCGGCCGAGGATCACACCACGGTCGCCGAGCTCGCCATCGAGCGAGCCAAGCGCCTCGTCGAGCTCGGTCACGACGTGGTCGTCCTGCTCGACTCGATCACCAGGCTCGGTCGCGCGTACAACCTCACCGCGCCGGCATCCGGCCGCATCCTCTCTGGTGGAGTCGACGCATCCGCGTTGTACCCGCCGAAGCGCTTCTTTGGCGCTGCCCGCAACATCGAGCACGGCGGATCGCTCACGATCCTCGCCTCGGCGCTCGTCGAGACCGGCTCCAAAATGGACGAGGTCATCTTCGAGGAATTCAAGGGTACGGGCAACATGGAGCTCCGCCTGTCGCGCCAGCTGGCCGACAAGCGCATCTTCCCGGCCGTCGATGTCAACGCATCTGGCACGCGTCGCGAAGAGATGCTCATGGCCCCTGACGAGGTCAAGATCACCTGGAAGCTTCGTCGTGCTCTCGCTGGCCTCGACCAGCAGCAGACACTCGAGATCGTGCTTGGCCGTCTCAAGGAGACCTCAAGCAACGTCGAGTTCCTGATGCAGGTGCAGAAGTCGATGCCAGCGCCGGCCAATGGCCACGGCAACGGTCACGACAAGGACCACTAGTTTTACCCGAAAGCGCCCGTTCCGGTCGGCAGACCTCGCGAAACGGGCGCTTTCGCCAACACATGGTCAATTTGCACTACACGCGCGGGTCGCACAGGGAGTCTTTCGATGTTTGAGTCAGTGAACAGTCTGCTGGCGGAGCATGACGAGCTCCAGGAGCAGCTCGCCGATCCCGAGCTGCACAGCGACCCGGTGCGTTCGAAGCGCGTCAACCGCCGCTATGCGGAGCTGAGCCGCATCGTCGCCGCGTACCACGTGTGGAAGCAGATCGAAGATGACCTCGCGGCTGCCCGCGAGCTCGCCGCCGAGGACGAGGCATTCGCCGAGGAGATCCCGGGGCTCGAAGAGACCTTGGACGAGTCGAGCGAGAAGCTGCGCCGGCTTCTGATCCCGCGCGATGACAACGACGGCCGCGACGTCATCATGGAGATCAAGATGGGCGAGGGTGGCGCTGAGTCTGCCCTGTTCGCCGGCGATCTGCTCCGGATGTACCTGCACTACGCGGAATCAAAGAGGTGGAAGACCGAGATCCTCGAGCAGACCTCGAGCGACCTTGGCGGCATCAAGGATGTCCAGCTCGCGATCAAGGGCAACTCATCCGATCCGGCGCAGGGCGTCTGGGCGCACCTCAAATACGAGGGCGGCGTGCACCGCGTGCAGCGCGTCCCCGCGACCGAGTCGCAGGGACGCATCCACACCTCCGCCGCCGGCGTTCTCGTCTTCCCGGAGGTCGACGAGCCAGAGGAAGTCGAGATCAGCCCCAACGACCTCAAGATCGATGTCTACCGTTCGAGCGGCCCTGGTGGCCAGTCGGTCAATACGACGGACTCCGCGGTGCGCATCACCCACCTTCCGACGGGCATCGTCGTCGCGATGCAGAACGAGAAGAGCCAGCTGCAGAACCGCGAGGCCGGCATGCGCGTGCTGCGTGCCCGCGTGCTCGCACGCCAGCAGGAGGAGCTGGATGCCGCTGCATCCGCAGTGCGCAAGAGCCAGATCCGCACGATGGACCGCTCGGAGCGCATCCGCACGTATAACTTCCCGGAGAACCGGATCGCCGATCATCGCACCGGGTATAAGGCATACAACCTCGACGCGGTCATGAACGGCGCGCTCGAGCCCGTGATCGAGTCCTGCATCGTTGCCGATGAGGAAGCGCGGCTCGCGGAGCTCGGCGACGAGGCGTAACCGCCACAGCCGGGCGTGACGCGCCTCGCTTCACGCGCGTTGCTGCGCGACCTAGATGTAGATGCCTGGATCGACCCAGGCATCCGAGTCGCCGCCCAGGGTGCCGGTCCCGGCCCTGGTGCGGGCGACCGCGGGGACCCCGACGACGAGTGAGTCTCGCGGGGCATCGTGCACGACGACGGCATTCGCGCCGACCGTGCTGCCTGCGCCAATCGTGATGGCACCGAGGACCTTTGCAC
>JAVECW010000180.1 GCA_030841285.1 Microbacteriaceae bacterium | reverse complement strand
CAGTCACCACCCACGTGACGAAGTAGACGACGCCGACAATCGGGGGCGCCCAGACGGGGACATGCTTCCAAAAAACGGCGACACGCTTCCAGATCCGGGCCCCCACGCGTTTCACTGTTGTCTGCATGCCGTCACACTAGGGGGTGCCTCGGCGCTGAACGATCGAACCGGTTACGAATTCATCCAAAAGGATGACGGCGAGCCCCCGCGTATCGGTGCCCTAGGCTCGTGGCATGAACGCAGGCACGGACGAGGTCATGGGCTACAGCTTCCTTGGGCCGTCCGGAACGTTTACCGAGGCCGCGCTCGCGCAGGTGCCGGAAGCGGTCGGCAAGCCGTGGCGCTCCGTCAACAATGTGGGCGAAGCGCTCGCGGATGTGATCGAAGGTCGCAGCATCGCCGCGATGATCGCGATCGAGAACTCAATCGAGGGGGGTGTCTCCGTCGCGCAGGATGCCCTCGCGAGCATCCCGGACCTCCGAATCATCGGCGAGTACCTGGTCCCCGTCAACTTCGTGCTCGTCGCCCGCCCCGGCACGACACTCGCGGATGTCTCGATCATCAACGCGCACCCCGTCGCCTACGCGCAGTGCCACAGCTGGCTCGATGCGAACCTGCCCAGTCACGGGCACATCCCCGCGTCCAGCAACGTTGCCGCCGCCGCTTCGCTTCTTGACGGCAGCCCGGCGGATGCCGCGATCGCCCCGCCGGGAATCGTCAACCATCACAACCTCGACGTGCTCGCGGAGAACATCGGGGACAACCCGAACGCCGTGACCCGCTTCGTGCTCGTCAGCCGCGTTCAGACGATCCCGGCGCCGACCGGTGCGGACAAGACGAGCATCATCGCCGAGCTTCCGGACGATCATCCGGGAAGCCTGCTCGAGCTGCTCGAGCAGTTTTCAACGCGCGGGGTCAACCTGAGCCTGATCGAGTCGCGGCCCATCGGCGACGCGCTCGGACGCTATCGCTTCGTGATCGACGCGGATGGCCACATCTCCGATGAGCGAGTCGCCGATGCGCTGCTTGGCCTCCGCCGGTTCAGTCCTGGCGTGATTTTCCTCGGTTCGTACCCCCGGGCGGATGGCGTGCGCATCGACTTCGACCAGCGCTATCGCGACGACGTTTTCACCGATGCGCGCCGCTGGCTGAATGATCTCCTCGGCGGCCGCCCGGCCGAGTAGTCTGGCGGCATCGAGAGGGAGGCAACGTGGCCGAGGATCCGCACGAGAGGTTCGACCCGCGGTTCGATCCCGCCTTCCAGCGCGGCTACCGGCCGAAAGCGGGCGACACGATGCGGGTCGAACGCAGGCCTGCGCCCGAGCAGAAGGAAACCGCTCAACCGTCCCAGGCTCAACCGCAGTGGCCGGCTGAACCGATGGCGCCGATCCAGCCGCAGCCGCGCCGATCGGAGCCCACACTCGCGACCGTGAATGTCGTACCACCCGAGCCAGGAGACGAGCCCGGCCTCGAGCAGGCGACAGCGGAAGGCTGGGACGACGAGGGCGCGCGCGGCCCCCTGGCCACCGCGGCTCTGTCGCGCAATCCGTATGTGCTCGCGCTCTGGATCATCGGCGCCGGCTCCATCGTGCTCGGCGTCGTGCTCTACCTGCTCTCCGCGACGATGTCGACCAATAGCGGAGGGGGCGACCAGTTTCAGATGGCGCTCTACCAACTCGGTTGGGTCTTCGCGACGCCACTCGTCACGGTCGGCCTGGCGACCATCGTCGGGCTACTGTTCCTGTCGGCGGTCCGCTCGCTCAGGGCGCGATGAGCCTGCCGCACGCCTCGCGCCCAGCTGCCCCTGACGCTCCGCAGCAACCTTCACAACGAGCCCACCGGGGTCGGCCCTGAGCTTCACCGCAACGACCTCACCGAAGTCGTCTCCGTCGAGTTCGAACTGTTGTGGTTCATCCACCGCGAGGCTGATCGACTCACCGCGCAAGTAGGTCAGCTCTGTCTCACGCCCCCGGTTGGTCAGCCGGATGTAGCTGCGCCCCAGGGATGTTCGACGAAGCACGCGATTCTCCCACCCGACGGTGCTCCAGATCTTGAGCCAGCCGAAGATCGTCTTCGGCTGCATGACGGCGATATCGAGCAGCCCGTCATCGAGGAGAGCATCCGGCATGAGCTGGATATTGCCCGGCAGCGATCCGCAGTTGGCGACGACGATGGTGCGCACATGCGCCGAATGCGGCGCATCGTCACCGATCGCGTAGTGCACCCGAACTTTGCGCACCTTGGGCAATGAGCGCACACCCGCGTCGACGTACGCGAGCCAGCCGACGCGATCCTTCAGAGCCGAATTCGTGTTGGCGACGATTGCGGCGTCAAGTCCGAGGCCGGCCATGACGACGAAAGCATGTTCGCTTTCCTTGCCGCTGCTCTCCGTGAGGGTTGCAACACCGATGTCGATTGCACGCTCGGTGTTGCCGAATGCGATGGTGAGCGCGTCCTCAAAGCTCGAGAGCGGAAGGTCGAGATTGCGTGCGAGCAGGTTCCCGGTGCCAAAGGGAATGATGGCGAGCGTCGCCCCCGTGCCACGCAACGCATCGGCGGCAGTGCGAACCGTGCCGTCTCCGCCGACCGCGAGGACGAGGCCCACTCCACTCTTGAGGGCCTTGCGAATCCGCTTACGCCCCTGGTGCTTCTTCGAGCGCTTGATCCAGAGCGGTGCGGGCCGGCCGGCCGCTGTGGCGGCGGCGCGAACCGCCGCTTTCACGCGGGGGACGTCGACTTTGTTGGGGTTGAACACGACCGCGACGCCCGTGCGTGCATCCGCAACGTTTTCGGGTGCGCCGGGCTCGTCAGAGGCATCGAGTTGTGCAGGTGCCTCGTCTGTCGATTCTGCGCTCACGAGGCCTACGGTACGCCACCGCCGTGCTGCGGGCACCGACGAGACCGCCGAACTAGACTGACTGTGTGATCGATCCCGTCTTGCTGCGTGAAAACCCCGACCTGATCAAGCGATCGCAAGAAGCCCGGGGCGACTCCGTCGAGATCGTGGATGTCGCACTCGAAGCCGACCGGGAGCGCCGGGCGGCGATCGCCGCGTTCGAGGAGCTGCGTGCGCAGCAGAATGCCTTCGGCAAGAAGGTGGCCGCTGCGTCCAGGGAAGAGAAGAAGGAACTCGTCGCGCAGGCCCAGAACCTCGCCGCGAGCGTCAAGTCCGCGCAACAGGCGGCGAATGAGGCAGAGGAACGCTTCGCCACAGCCATCCGCGCGATCGGCAACCCCATCATCGACGGCGTACCCGCCGGCGGCGAAGACGACTTCGTCACGTTGCGCACGGTCGGCGAAAAGCCGGCCTTCGACTTCGAGCCGCGTGACCACCTCGAGATCGGCGAACTGCTCAACGCGATTGACATGGTTCGCGGGGCAAAAGTCTCGGGTGCACGTTTCTATTACCTGCGCGGCATCGGTGCCAGGCTCGAGCTCGCGTTGATGAACATGGCGCTCGATCGGGCGCTCGCGGCGGGTTTCATCCCCCTCATCACGCCGACACTGGTCAAGCCCGAGATCATGCAGGGCACGGGCTTCCTCGGTGCGCACTCGGACGAGGTGTACTACCTGCCCGCCGACGACCTCTACCTCACGGGTACGAGCGAGGTCGCGCTCGCCGGTTATCACGCCGACGAAATCCTCGACATCGCAGGCGGCCCGATCCGTTATGCCGGCTGGTCGACGTGCTACCGCCGCGAAGCGGGATCGGGGGGCAGGGACACGCGTGGCATCATCCGTGTGCACCAGTTCAACAAGCTTGAGATGTTCGTCTACACGCTGCCAGAGGATGCCGAGGCCGAGCACGAGCGCCTGCTCGGCTGGCAGGAGGACATGCTCCAGTCCCTCGGCCTGAGCTACCGCGTGATCGACACGGCGGCGGGTGACCTGGGTTCCAGCGCTGCCCGCAAGTATGACGTCGAGGCGTGGGTTCCGACGCAGGATGCCTACCGCGAGCTGACCTCGACCTCGAACTGCACAACCTTCCAGGCCAGGCGGCTGGACACGCGTTATCGCACCGAGTCGGGCAAGACCGCTCCCGTCGCAACGCTGAACGGAACCCTCGCGACCACGCGCTGGATCGTCGCGATCCTCGAAACCCACCAGCAGGCGGATGGATCCGTGATTGTGCCGGAGGCACTGCGACCGTACCTGGGTGGCCTGGCGGTACTCGAACCGGTGGCGTAGATGGGCGAGGGGGATCGACTGCTCGTGGCACTGGATGTCGACGGCACCCTCATTCACGAAGACGAGTCGATCAGCCCGAAGGTGCGCGCAGAGGTCACTCGCGTGCAGGGGCTCGGCCACGAGGTGATGCTGGCGACGGGGCGCAGCTGGGAAACCGCGCAGCCCATCCTCGAGCACTTCGGCCTCGAATCCGAGTTCGTGGTATGCGCGAACGGCGCACTCACGATGAAGCGCGACCCCAGCGAGCCGAGTGGATACCGCCGCGAGCATATAGAGACGTTCGACCCGAGGGAGGTGCTCGAACTGATTCGCCCGCACCTGCCTCGCGGCAGTTTCATGGTCGAGGACGCCACAGGATTTCGTCGCTACACCGAGGGCATGAGCCAATGGGAGCTTGCCAACGGCGTGCAGGTTCCGTTCGAGAGACTCGCGGAACTGCCGGCCACGCGTGTCGTCGTGATTTCGCCGCACCACGACGAGGAGCAGTTCCTCAGCGTCGTCGAGCGCATGGGCCTGCACAAGGTCAGCTATTCGATTGGCTGGACCGCGTGGCTCGACATCGCACCGGATGGCGTCAACAAGTCGACTGCGCTCGAGCGTGTGCGCGGGCGGCTGGGAATCGAGCGCTCGAGAGTGGTTGCGGTGGGGGACGGCCGCAATGACATCGACATGCTGCAATGGGCCGGTGCGGAAGGCCGAAGTGTCGCCATGGGGCAGGCGCCGGAGGATGTGATCGCCGCGGCTGCCGAGGTCACGGCACCGGTCGGCGCTGACGGCGTCGCCCAATTCTTGGCTACTCTTTAACCATCCCTTCAGCACTTTGCCAGCAAAGCGTGGCAGTCTGCATTTCTTTGTCTTCGAGAGGATGTGAATGAGCGACCTGCGCCCCCGCACGAACCGGCCGAGCCGGAGCCGATCCGGCCCGACCTCCACCATCGCGCGGCATGGTCGGCTCAAGACACGCAACCCGTTTGGCACGCTCGCCAAGATCCTCGCCGCGACGCTCGGTGTGGCGCTTGTCAGCGGAGTCTCGGTCGCTGCCATTGCGGCGTGGGATGTTTCCAGCAGCCTCAAGAAATCCGTTCACCTGGTCGATGCGAGCGGCAACACGGTCACACCGCAAATCGGTGCGATCGACGGCGCGTTCAACGTGCTGCTTGCGGGTAGCGACAGTGGCGGCGGCAACGCGGCCTATGGGGTCAGGGGCGAGAACCTCAACGATGTGACCATGCTGTTGCACGTTTCTGCTGATCACCAGAACGCGACGGTGGTGAGTTTCCCGCGCGACATGTTCGTGCCGATCCCGTCCTGCCCCAAGGCGAACGGCGGCTCGTACTCGGCAATGAGCTACCAGAAGATCAACACGACTCTCACCTACGGTGGTCTCGCCTGTACGGTCCTGACAGTTCAGAAACTCACCGGGATGACGATTCCGTACGCCGCGGTGATCCAGTTTGATGGCGTCATCCAGATGTCCAATGCGGTCGGCGGCGTCCCCGTCTGTGTTGCCGGGAACATTGTCGACCCGTACACGGGGCTCAACGTCAAGGCCGGGCAGAACACGCTGCAGGGCACCCAGGCGCTCGCCTTCCTACGCACGCGTCACGGGGTCGGCGACGGCTCCGACCTTGGTCGCATCAGCAACCAGCAGGTCTTCCTCTCGTCGCTCGTGCGCACCATCAAGAGCGCTGACACGCTCTCGAACCCGGCTAAGGTCTACGGCATCGCGAAGGCCGCGGCGAGCAACATGAGCCTCTCCGACAGCCTGAACAACCTCAGCACGATCGCCTCGATGGCCATTGCAATGAAGAACATCAACCTGAACAACGTGGTGTTCGTCCAGTACCCGAATCACTATGTCGCTGGCGGTGTCGCACCGACCGTGAACTCCGCGACCCAGCTCTTCACCGCGCTCACAAACGACCAGCCGATCAGCCTGACCGGCAACACGGGCGTCGGGTCGGTGGCCGATCCGAACGCTCCTGCGGCGACGACGCCTCCGAGCGCTGGCGCCCCCACCTCCAGCTCCACCTCGACCGCAGTCCCGTCTCCCACGAGCTCGTCTGTCCCATTGCCGAGCGATGTGCAAGGCCAGACCGCGGGCCAATACACCTGCTCGAAACCCTTCAGCGGTTAGACTCATACGTCGCGATTGATCCGTGCGCTCGCTATGCGGGTTCGGGGATCGGTCGGCGATGGAGGGCTGTCCGAGTGGCCGATGGAGCCAGTCTTGAAAACTGGTGGGCAGAAATGTCTCGTGGGTTCGAATCCCACGCCCTCCGCTTATATTGATGCCGCTCTGCCCTTTGTTTTACTGGGATCTGGCGTCTCGTAGTACACATCGAGAGTCGTGGCCGCGGACGTGTGGCCGAGCATTCGTTGGATCGCCTTGACGTTCGCTCGGGCACTGATTGCCAGGTTCGCGGCGCGATCCAAAATTCCGGGGCTGCTACTGCGGCTGGCGCGACTGCTCAGTAACGTTGATCGGTTGAGACTGCCATCGTTTCTGCCATAGGCGGAGCCATCCATGCCACAGCGGCCGCGGGTTGGTAGCGTGGCTGGTTGTGACCGATACGCAGCCGGACTCCCCGCTCACGCTCGAACTCGAAGACGC